>CAZGVR010000150.1:2120-8578 GCA_964528945.1 uncultured Myxococcales bacterium | reverse complement strand
AGGCCGCCGACCGTGCGCGAGCTCGTGGACCACGTATCCGACGCGATCGGCAGGCCCATCTACAGGATGCCCATCGCCCTCCTCACCAAGCTGCCGCTGCTCGGGCCAGGCCGGATCCTCGGGTCCGGGCACGCGGTGACGAGGCGGATCGGCGGGTCTCCGATCTCCCTCTACTTCCTCCTTCTCAGGAACGAGTACGACACTGCCAACACCGCACGCGCCCTCGAGGCCACCCGCATCCGCTGCCCGCCGTTCGAGGTCTACCTCGATCGCTTCTACAGGCGGTTCGTCGAGGAGCACGGGTGAAGGCCCGACCGGCCCCGGAGCCGGCTGCAGGCGCGAGCGCACGCCGCGGCCGCACTCCTCGGGTCGCTGCCGCGGTCCTGCGCTGGTCGGCGATGCTCGTCGCGACCTTCGCGCTTGCCGCCGGCGCGGGCTTCGCGGTCGCCACGGCCGCGTGCACCGGGGACCTGCCCGGGGTCAGCGATCTGAGGGAGAACTACAGGCCCAGGCAATCCAACCGCTTCTACGCCTCCGACGGCACGCTGATCGGCGAGACATACGCGGAGCGACGCAGCGTTGTCCCGATGAGCGAGGTCCCGAGGGACGTCGTGAGCGCGGTCCTGGGCGCCGAGGACGCGGAGTTCTTCAAGCACAAGGGGCTTGACTACCCCGGGATACTCAGGGCCCTCTGGATCAACGTGCGCAAGGGCCGTGCGGCCCAGGGCGCCTCGACCATCACGCAGCAGGTGGTCCGGACCTTCTATCTCGGCCGCGAGAAGACCGCTTCCCGCAAGTTCAAGGAGCTCCTGCTCGCGCGGCGTCTCGAGCAGAACCTCTCCAAGGAGGAGATCCTGTTCCTGTACCTGAACCAGATCTACTTCGGCCACGGCAGGTACGGGATCCAGGAAGCGTCACGGTACTACCTGGGCAAGGACGTGAAGGACGTTGACCTGGCGGGCGCGGCGCTCCTCGCAGGCCTGCCAAAGGGTCCGGAGATCTACTCGCCGTTCAAGAACCACGCGAAGGCGAGCACGCGCAGGGACTGGGTGCTGGACATGATGGCCGAGCAGGGGCTGGCGGACAGGGCAAGGACCGACGCGGCCAAGCTCGTGCCGGTGCCGGACCAGCCGCCGCCCGGCCCGGACCAGGACCTCGGGCCCGAGTTCGTGGACGAGGCCCAGAAGCTCCTCGTCTCCCTGGTGGGCGCGGACGAGGCCGCCCTCGGCGGCTACCAGGTCTGGACGACGATGTCGGTCGAGGCCCAGAGGGCCGCCCGCTCCGCGGTCGACGAGGGGCTGTCCAGGGTCGACGGCAGGCACGGCTACCGCGGCCCGATCGTCCCCCGCGGCAAGAAGGGCAAGCCCAAGACCTGCGAGGAGAGCCCCCATGGGATCGCGATCGGCCCCAAGGCAGCGCCCGTGGCCGGCAAGATCTACGAGGGCATGGTCGAGGGCGCGGACGACGCTCACGGGCTCCTGCTCGTGAGGGTGGGATCCGTGCTCGGCGCGGTGCCTGTCGCCGGCGACGCGCGGTACAACCCCAAGGGACTGGCACCTTCCGGGTTCGCGCAGGCCGGGTGCAAGATCAGGGTGAGCCTGCTCTCCGGGGAGGTGGCCACCAGGGAGGGCAAGCTGCCGCGGCTGGGCATGGAGCTGGGGCCCCAGGCGGCCCTGGTCGCCCTGGACCCGGCGACCCGCGAGATCGTGGCGCTGGTCGGCGGCCAGGGCTACGGGCGCGGCGGCTTCGACCGCGCGATCCGCGGGCTCAGGCAGCCCGGATCGGCATTCAAGCCGTTCGTGTACCTCGAGGCCATCCGCTCCAGGCTCTTCACGGCGGCCACGATGTTGGACGACGCTCCGGTCAGCTACGACGAGTACAAGCCAGAGAACTACGAGACGTGGAAGTTCACGGGCCCGATCAGGCTGAGACCGGCGCTCGCGCAGTCGGTCAATGTCGTGGCGATCAGGCTCGTCGAGAAGGTGGGCGCGGCCGAGGTGGCCGCGCTCGCCGCTTCCATGGGCATCTCCTCGAAGCTGGATCCGGTCCTGGGCATCGCCCTGGGCGCGAGCAGCGTGAAGCCCGTTGAGCTCCTGGACGCCTACGCGACCCTGGCGTCGGGCGGCGTGCGGTACGAGCACGTCCTCGTGCGCCGCATCGCCGATCCCTGGGGCCGCGACGTGAAGCTGCCGGAGCGCGCCGCGCCGGAGCGAGTCGTCGAGGAGCCCGAGGCCTGGATCCTCACTGACATGCTCAGGTCGGTCGTCGACGACACGGACGGCACCGGCAAGCTCGCCCGCAAGCTGGGGCTCCCGGCCGCCGGAAAGACCGGCACCTCGGATCAGGCGAGGGACGCATGGTTCGTGGGCTGGACCCCTCAACTCCTTGCGGTCGTGTGGGTCGGCTTCGACGACATGAAGTCGATCGGCCCCAAGGAGGCGGGCGGCAAGACGGCGGTCCCCATCTGGACCGCCTTCATGAAGGATGCGCTCCGGGGCAAGCCCGAGGCTGATTTCCCGCCGCCCCCGCCCGGTGTGGCCTCGGCGCTCGTGGACCCTGCGAGCGGGCTCCTCGCGTGGGACGGGCAGCCGGACGCGATCTCCGAGTGGTTCCTGGAAGGCACCGAGCCGGTCGAGAAGGCCATCCCGCCCGGCGTGCAGACGCCCGAGGGCTTCCTCATGGAGGAGGGGTTCGACGATGCTGCCGCAGGCGCGGCACCCGCGCCCGTCGTGATCGGTGACTGACCGTCCCGGCTAGGGCTTCTCAATCAGGGTGGCGATTCCCTGGCCGCCGCCTATGCACATGGTCGCGATGCCCCTCTTTCCGCCCTCGATCTGCAGGTCGTGGATCAGGGTCGTGATGATGCGGACGCCGGAGCACCCGAGCGGATGGCCTATGGCGATGGCCCCGCCGTGCGGGTTCACCTTCTTCTGGTCGATCTTTAACTCGCGCACGACCGCGATCGACTGGGTCGCGAACGCCTCGTTGATCTCCCACCAGTCGATGTCCGCGGCCTTCAGGCCCGCGCGCGTAAGGACCTTCTCCGAGGCCGGCCACGGCCCTATGCCCATGATCTCGGGCTCGACGCCCACGACGGCCCGGCCCTTCACCAGCGCGAGGACCGGGATGCCGGCCTTTGCGGCCTTGTCGGCGTCCATCACGACGAGTGAGGCGGCGCCGTCGTTGAGCGGGCTGGCGTTCCCGGCAGTGACCACTCCGCCCTCGAGGAATGCCGGCTTGAGCTTGGCCAGGGCCTCGAGCGTCGAGTCCCCCCTCGGGCACTCGTCCGTGTCGAAGACCCGCGTGCCGCCGGCGTCGTCGGGCACGTCGATGGGCATGATCTCCTTCGTGAGCTTGCCCGCCTTGATGGCCGCCACCGCCTTCTTGTGGCTCTCGAGGGCGTACGCGTCGAGCTCCTCGCGCTTGAGGTTCCACTTCTTCGCGACGTTCTCGGCCGTGATGCCCATGGGGATGTAGGCGTCGGGCATCTCGGGGTTCTTGTACAGCTTCTTGTTGAAGCTGATGTTGAACCCGCCCATCGGGACGTTCGTCATCGTCTCGATGCCGCCCACCATGAACGCGTCGCCCTCGCCCCTGGCAATGCCGCGCGACGCGTCGTGAAGGCACTGCATGCTCGATCCGCAGAACCGGTTCATGGTGGCGGCAGCCGCCTTCATGGGGATCCCGGCCAGGAAGCTGATCATGCGAGCCACGTTCATGCCCTGCTCGCCCTCGGGCATGGCGCACCCGATGAGCACGTCCTCGATCCATCCCGGATCGAACTTCGGCCCCGCCCTCTTCACTGCCTCCCGGATGACGGTCGCGCACAGGTCGTCCATGCGCACCTTCGTGAGGGAGCCCTTGATCGCCCTTCCTATGGGGCTTCGCACCGCGGCGACGATGGCTACTTCCTTCATCATCGTTTCTCCTTCTAGCTCCTTGGACTTCGGTTCCTCTGGTTTCCTGCCCGGGCCTCTCTGTGCCTCAGTTGCGCAGGGGCTTGTTGTTCATGAGCATGTGCTGGATCCGCTCGGCGGTCTTCTGCTCTCCGGCGAGCGACATGAACACCTCGCGCTCTATGTCCAGGACCTGCTGCTCGGTCATCTCGATGGTCGGGTGGGTGTTCCCGCCGGTCAGGACCCTCGCGAGCCTGCAGGCCATCGTCTCCTCGTACTCGGTGACGAGGTTGCGGAGCCGCATCTGCGCGACGCCGTACTCGAGCGCGGTCCGCCCGCCTTCGCCCGGGAGCTTTATCTTGCGCATCTCCACGGGCTTGTGCGTCTTGGCGAGCTCGAGGACCTTCTGCTTCGCGTCGGCGATGAGGTAGTCGCGGTTCAGGGAGATGCCGTCCTCGGGACGGAGGTATCCCCACGCCTTGGCCTGCTTGCCGCTGGTTGCGATCTTGACGGTGGCTATGGCCTCGAAGGCCTGCTGCACGAAGGCGAACGGGCCCTTGGGCCCCTTCTTCTCGCACAGGTCGCGCTTGCGGAACAGCATCTCCTTGCAGCCGCCGCCGCCCGGGATGAGCCCGACCCCGACCTCGACGAGCCCGATGTAGGTCTCGGCCGCCGCCTGGACTGCGGTGCCGTGCATCGTGACCTCGCACCCGCCGCCCAGGGTGAGGCTGTGGGGCGCGACCACGACGGGGAACGGCCCGTGCTGCAGGGCCATGAGCGTGTCCTGCATGCCCTTGCTCAGCTTCTCGAGGATGTCCCACTGCTTCTGGGCGATCGTCGTGAAGATGAGGAAGAGGTTCGCGCCGGCGCTGAATGCCTGCTTGCCCTCGTTGCCGATCACGAGGCCCTTGAAGCCGTCGGTCTTCAGCTTGTCGGCGGCCTCGAACAGCTGGAAGACGTCGGTGTCCAGCGCGTTCATCTTTCCGGTGAACTCGACGAGGAGCACCCCGTCGCCCAGATCCAGGAGGTTCGCGCTCGACACCTTCTTGACGACCTTGCCCGTCTCCTTGAGCGTGCGCAGGAAGATCGAGCCCTTGGGCGTCTTGACCGGGAGGTACTTCTTCGAGGCAGTGTCCCAGTAGTGGAGGATGCCTGCCTTGCTCACGTAGAACGAGCCCTCGCCCTTCGCGAGCACCTCGCGGGCGAGCGCCGGGACCTCGCGACCTTCGGCCTCGAGCCGGGCCGCGACCTTGGCTACGCCCAGGGCGTCCCAGGTCTCGAACGGCCCCAGCTCCCAGGCGAAGCCCCACTTCAGCGCGTTGTCGATGTTGACTATGTCGTCCGCGATCTCGGGGATGCGACGACACGAGTACACCAGTCCCCGGCTCAGCACCTTCCACGCGAACTTGCCCGCGAGATCGTCCGATTCGACGATCGTCCTGATCCTCTCGCCCGGATCGTCGATCTCCTTCGCCTTGCCGAGGCTCGGGAACCGGACCTTCTCCTGGGGCACGTGCGTGAGGGTCTTCAGATCGAGGGCCATGATCTCCTTCTTGCCCTCCGGTGACCTGACCACCCTGTAGAAACCGACGCCGCCGGTCTTGTCGCCCAGCCAGCCCTTCGACTGGAGCTCGTGGAAGACCCGGTGGGGCTTGAACACGTCCCTCTCCTCGTCTTCCGGCGCTCCTTCGTACACGTTGTTCGCGACGTGGATGAAGGTGTCGAGGCCCACCATGTCCAGGGTCCTGAACGCGGCGCTCTTGGGCCTGCCGGTCGCCGGGCCCAGGATCTTGTCCACCTGGGGCACGGTGAGGCCCATCTCCTCCATGACGTGCATCAGGGCCAGCATCCCGTGGACGCCTATGCGGTTCGCGACGAAGTTGGGCGTGTCCTTGCCGATCACTATGCCCTTGCCGAGGACCCGCTCCGACCACGCCGAGAACTCCTCGAGGAGGGACGCGTCCGTGTCCTTGCCCGCCACCACCTCGAGGAGGTGCATGTACCTCACCGGGTTGAAGAAGTGCGTGACGAAGAAGTTCCGGCGCATCTCGTCGGGCATGCCATCGACCATGTCGCGCACGTAGAGGCCGGACGTGTTGGACGTGACGATGCACCCGGGCTTGCGGTGCTTCGCGACCATCGCGAAGACCTTCTTCTTGATGTCGAGGTTCTCCACGACGACCTCGACGATCCAGTCGGCCTCCTTCAGGCGGTCGATGTCGTCCTCGTAGTTGCCGCAGCGGATCAGCCGTGCGTCCTTCTTGTCGAAGAACGCATCCGGCCGCGCGGCAAGGGCGGTCTCGACCCCCTTGAGAGAGAACCGGTTCCGGAATCGAGGGCTCTTGGTCGTGAGCCCGCTCGACCTCTCTTCCTCCGTGAGATCCCGCGGCACGATGTCCAGGAGATCCACGGGGATGCCGGCGCCGGCGATGTGGGCGGCGATCCCGCTTCCCATCACGCCGCCGCCCAGCACGGCGACCTTCTCTATCTTCAGGGACATGGCACACGCCTCCTTCGTGGTCTCGGGTCCTGCCAGGGCCCCCCTAATGAATCCTGATTCAG
>CAZGVR010000150.1:0-2110 GCA_964528945.1 uncultured Myxococcales bacterium | reverse complement strand
TGATTCAGTTCTCAGTGTCTACCACGCGGTTGTGCTGCGGTCAATGCTCGCAGAATCCACGTGTCTTGCAGGCGGGAGTCTAGGGTGAGCCGAGCGAGTCGCAGTCCAGGGTGCCGGCCAGGACGCTGGCCTCGGCCTTCCACTCGGATCCGTCGGCGATGGATTGCCACTTCCCGATGTCGTACTCGCACTCCGTCTTGTTGTTCTCGGCGTCCACGAAATGCACGACGTATGTCTCGGTCTTCTTTCCCTCCCGCTCCGCGCCCAGGGAGGTCCCGGTCTTCGACAGCGAGACCCGAGGCCATTCCGGCTCCGGCGTCGTTCCCCCGCCGGTCGCCCGCTCGGTGCGGCCCACCTCCCACCTGTCGATCTTGTACGTGCACCAGTCGTCGTACACCGGCTCCTCGCGGTACTTGGTCGTGCATTTCTCCTTCTCGGAGAAGGTGCCGTCGCCGTTGTCCACCCGCACCGTGGTGCAGTCCTCGCCGTCCGGTATCTTGTCGTGGGATCGGACCTTCTCGGTGCTGCTGCTGTCGTAGGCGGAGGAGGGCTTGGAGTCGCACCAGCCGGACTCCTGCACCGCCTTGAAGACCTCGACCTCCACCTCGCGCGACCACGAGTGGCTCATCGCGGTGGCCGTGGTCGGCTTCGACCACGTAAGGAGCAGGACCGCGACGATCGCGGCCACGGCCAGCAGGAAGAGGCAGCCGCAACCGAGTCCGATGCCCAGGGCCTTCTTGCCCTTTGGCTTCCCGGCCGGGACCCGTGCCTGGGCGGCCAGGGGCTGGCGCGCGGCCGCGGCCCTCTGGGCCGCCTCGCGCTTGGCATCGGCTTCGGTCTCTCCTGCGAACGCGCTTCCGGTCTGGTCGGCGCGCCGCTGCACTTCCGCGGCACCCTCCAGGGGGGAACCGCAGTTGCCGCAGTGCCTGGACCTGGCGCTGTTCGGGGCCTGGCACGCCGGACATAGACGGTCGGCCCCCACGAAGACGTGGTTCTCCACGGCGACCTTGTCCGCGTCCGACGGGAAGTACCTGTACGACGGATCCTGGACCGCGCCGCAGGTCGGGCAGTGCCTGTGGGTGAGCCCCAGCAGCTTCCTGGTTCCGCAGAACGGGCAGTCCCAGAGCATCTGGTACGTGCCCTTCACGCCGTCTGCCATCCAGACCTCCTTTTCATGCCCTCATTGGGAGAGGGCGCTCGTCGGGGCGAAGAGCAGGACCGCCTTCAGATCCTCGTCCGTGAACCTGAGCTGTGCGCCTATGAAGTAGTCCCTCTCACCGTTCATCAGGTCGTCCACGCCGCCCAGGATGTAGATCTTGCGCAGGAAGCGCAGAGCGGCCGCCACCTTGAGCCGCGGGTACTTGTTCCCGGCGAAGTCGTACAGATCCGTCTCGATCCTGAGGCTGTCCTTGAAGAGGTGGAAGTCAATGCCTATTCCGCCCGTGGATTCCTTGATGCCGAAGCGGAAGGTCACGAACGAGATCTTGCGCGCGAACATGAACGAGAACTTGAACTTGTCCTTCGTGGTCTCGCGGGTCTCGTGCCAGTAGTGCGGGTCTTCCGGGTTCGTCGACGTGATGTCCGTGACCTCGACCTGCTTGGACCCGCGCGGATCGTCGATGACCTCGATGAGGTAGTACTTGTCCTCCTTGGGCTGGATCATGACGGACACGTAGGTCTTGAGGGAGTTCGCGAAGAAGTTGTACTCCGACCTGAGGCCCACGACGGTCTGGAGCTTCGTGACCGAGCCTACCAGGCCGCTCGCGCCGGCGATCGTCTGCTCCACGTCCTCGGCCATCTCCTCGTCCGAGATGAGCTTTCCAAGCGTTCCCTTCTCGCCGGCGATGTCGTCGCTCGCCTGCTCCACGTTCGACATGGTCCGATCGAGCTTGTCTATGGCTGCGTTCAGGGTCTTGAGCCCGCCCTTCAGGTCCTTGACGGTCGAGTCGACCTCCCCTTCCTGCGAGTCGACGAGCGCCCGGATGTCCTCGGTCACGGCCTTGACGTTCTCGAGGATCTCCTTGATCTGGGGCCTTGCGTCCTCGGAGATGCCCTCGACGTTCTCCACCGTCTGGGTGACCATCTCGGCGTTGGCCTCCAGGGTCGCGTT
>CAZGVR010000149.1:0-8658 GCA_964528945.1 uncultured Myxococcales bacterium | reverse complement strand
TCGATGTCCAGGAGGAGGCCCACCGAAACGAAGAAGAGGCGCACGAAGATGTCCCTGAGCGGCAGCGCGTCCGAGATCGCCTGGCGTCCGAAGGGCGTGCCGGCCACCACGACGCCGGCCAGGAACGCGCCGAGCGCTAGCGAGAGCCCGGTCGAGGCGGTGGCCCACACGGTCGCGACGCTGACGAGGACCACGGAGAGGAGCAGAACCTCCCGGCTCCGCGAAGCTGCGATCCAACCCAGCACCAGCGGTACCAGGAACCTGCCGACCACGAGCGTGGCCACGACCACGCCCGCGGCCTTGCCAAGGACGAGCGCCATGGACCCGGGAGCGGACGCGCCACCGCCCGCGAGGAGCGGAAGCGCCAGCATCATGGGCACCACGCAGAGGTCCTGGAATATGAGGACGCCCACGACCAGCTTCCCGTGCGGCGAGTCGGTCTCGCCGCGCGCGGCGAGGGCCTTGAGCACTATCGCCGTGGAAGACATGGACACGAGGAAGCCGAACAGGAGCTACGGGCCGTGCCCGGAAACGGCGAGGGACGCCGCCGCCCATGCCGACGCGGCCGTGAGGACGACCTGCAGGAACCCGCCCACCAGGACCGACTTCCAGATCCGCTTCAGGTGGTCGAGCGACAGCTCCAGCCCGACCGTGAAGAGCAGGAGGATCACGCCTATCTCCGCGAGGGACTCGATGCGATGGGCGTCGCTCACCAGGCCGAGTGCGTCCGGGCCCACCAGGACGCCGGCCAGCAGGAAGCCGGTGATCGTGGGGAGACGCCAGCGCGCGAACACGAGCGCGACCGCCACTGAGGCGGCGAAGACCACGGCCAGATCGGAGAGGTAGGCGGAGTCCATGTTCCATCGAACATATCTGCCGGGGAACCCTACGGCAACATCACAGGACTCCCCCGGAGCCCTCGCCTGGAGTCCGGGGTGCTGGCGCGAGGTCGCGGAAGCATGTACGATCGAGTCATGGTCTGGATAATTGGCGGCGCGATAAAGGGGGCAATAATCAAGCTGGCGTGCCCACACTGCAGCGAGATGCAGTTGCGCGCCCGCGCCCATCACGGCGGGCGGTACCGGTGCAGGAGGTGCAACAAGCTGTTCACGAAGGAAGAGGGCGAGAAGCAGGCGAAGCGACGCTCTCTCTGATCCGGCCTACCAGCGCTCCCAGGACGGATGCCGCGGACGAAACGCGAGTCGTCACTGGTCCTTCTTCTTGTAGATCGATGGGATCTTGAGATCCCCGTCGTCAACCGAGCCAGTGGATGGCCCGGTATCGCCGCCGGGCTTCGTGCCAGTGTCGCCCGTCCCGCCAGGCGGCACGTCCGCGCCCGGTCCGGGTCCGGGTCCCTTGCCTGCGCCCGGCTTCCTGGGCTT
Source organism: uncultured Myxococcales bacterium (assembly GCA_964528945.1). Lineage (GTDB taxonomy): Bacteria > Myxococcota_A > Polyangia > DRWM01 > DRWM01 > CAZGVR01. The sequence continues at coordinate 7,276 of CAZGVR010000149.1, read as the reverse complement.
CAAGACCAGGCTCACGAGCGTGGGGTCGTCAAGCGGAACCACGTCGGCGAGCGCCACGGACTTGCCGCGGGACGCCGAGATCACGATCTTCTCGTTCTTCGAGGTCTCGAACTCGCACGGCGTCGAGTCGCAGGCCCGGCCCTTGCCCTGGATGTCCACGGCAGCGCCGGAAGGATCGGTCTCCACGCGCACCGTGACCATGACAGGCCCGGTCTGTGCCTCCGACGCATCCTGCCCTGCAGCGGTGCCCGCGTCGGCAGGGGCTGCGGCATCTCCGCCCGCTACATGCGTGTCCGGCATGCCGGATGGGTCGCCGTCCGCGGAGGGACCGGTGGCCAGCGGGCCGCCACCGCGGCAAGGGCCAGAACGACCAGGATCAGCGGGATTGCGAAGATGGCCGCGCGCCCGCCCCTGGGCCTGGGCCGGACCAGGTCCACGGCCTCGTCGGGCCTCACGGTCTCGATCACCGGGCCGGGAGTGGCCACTGCGAAGTCGCGCGGCTCGCCTGCCCCGGAGGCCGGCGCGATGTCCAGCCGCACGTGGGGATCCTTCTCGACCTTCTCTATCGATTCGAGGATCGCCGCCATGGACTGGAAGCGATCGGCCGGGTCCTTGGCCAGGGCCTTCAGGATGACCTGCTCCATGCCCTGCGGGATGGAGATCCCGGGGTTCTTCGACTGCAGCGTCGGGACCGGGGAGAACATGTGCTGGGAGAGCACGGCCATGAAGGTCTCGCCGGTGAAGGGGACGTGCCCGGTGAACATCTCGTACATGATGATGCCCATGGCGTAGATGTCGATCCTGGCGTCCACGGTGCGGCCCGCGGCCTGCTCCGGGCTCATGTACTCGGGCGTGCCGAACACCATGCCTGTCTTGGTGAGCTTCCGTCCCTCGTCCCCGAGGAGCGTCATCTTGGCGATGCCGAAGTCGAGGACCTTCACGGTCTCGTTGGGCTTGCCGCAGTGGACCAGGTACAGGTTCTCGGGCTTGAGGTCGCGGTGGATGATGCCCTTGTCGTGGGCGGCCTGCAGCCCGCGGCACGCCTGCTTGAGGATGCGGAGGGCCCGCTCGTAGCCCACGGTACGCTGCTTCTCGAGGACCGTGGCGAGGTCGTCGCCCTCGAGGTACTCCATGACGAAGAAGACGCGCCCGTCGGGCGTCTGGCCGAAGTCCGTGATGTCGATGATGTTCTCGTGGCCGATGATCGAGGCCGAGCGCGCCTCCTGGCGGAAGCGCTCGACCACGTCCTCCTTGCGGCTGAAGTCGTCGCGGAGCACCTTGAGGGCCACGCGCTTGCCGATGTGCACGTGCTGGGCCTCGTAGACCACGCCCATCCCGCCCTCGCCGAGCTTGCGTACGATCTTGTACTTCTCTATGTGCTGCCCGACGAACGGATCCGGAGGCGAGGCGGATTTCGATTCATCCTGCGTGCCCTGGGCTTGTGCCTGACCACCCGGGGGGACCGGGCCGTCCGGCCTGTCCAGCAGGGGCTCCCCGTCGATGCTGCAGAAGACCTCACCGCCGAAGTACTTGGCCCCGCACTTCCTGCATGCCTTCATGGTCCCATGCAAACTTACGCCTGAAGCGGATCCTCAGCAAGGGGCCCGGGAGGCTGCGGCCGTGGAAACGGAACCGGGCTTTGGAGCGATGTTGTGGGTCATGGATTTCGAGCGAGTGGCGCAGGGCGCAGGACCACGGGGCGAGGCAGGGGCGGCAATGGAGCCGAAGTGCGAGCGCGGGCCCAGGTCGGGCAGGGAGAGACCCTTCGTGGTACTGCTCGACGGGCCTCCCCATGCTGGTGCGATGCCAGGGCAGGCCGTGCACGGGGCTGCGCCTGCCGGCCCGGCGCCCGATGCCGGTACCTCCGGTACGGGTGTGGCCCCGGACGCGTCCTGCCTGGCCGATCGTGCTTGTGGTGTCGAGGGGATAGAGGTCATGACGCTGGCGGCCTCCGGCGACGGGACGCACCTGGCGAGGCTGAGGATCGACTGCGGGCAGGGCAGACAGCTCACGCTCACGGTCCTGATGGAGGGGGGCAGGCTCGACGTGAGGATGGATGCTGCCGACGCGGCAGCGGCGGCCTGGGCCATGGGTCGCGTGGAGAGGATTCGCGAGGCGGTGAAGGGCACGGGCGCGGATCTGGGAAGGCTGGAGGTCTGCAGGGACGGGCGCGGCGGCGGCGGTGCACGGGACGGCCGGGGCAAGGGGAGCGGTCGGAGCAGAAAATGATCTAGAATGCCGGCATGTGCCCGGCCCCAGGATACGGATCCCCGTTTTCCAGGCAGGTGCGGGTTCCGTCCTCGCTCGCTCAGGAAGGCGCTCCGGTCCTCCTGGCAATGGACACGTCCTCGGCGAGGGGGGTCGTCGGGATCGTCAGGGGGAACGAAGTGCTGTCGCACAGGTGGGGCGATACGCCGGGAGCGTCGAGCGAGGGGCTCCTGCCCATGATCGTCGAGTGTCTGGAGGCCGCCAGGATGGGGCTCGGCGGGATCTACGCCATGGCAGTGGGAAGGGGCCCGGGATCGTTCACCGGGACCAGGATCTCCCTGGCCACGGCAAAGGGATTCGCGTTCGGGCGCGGGATCCCGATCGTGACCGTGTCGTCCATGGAGGCTGCCGCTCTGGACGCCATGGTGGACGGGGTCGTCGCGGTGGCGCTGGACGCCAAGAAGGGCGAGGTGCTCGTGGCGGCTTACGAGTGTGGCCCTGGCGTGGTGAACGTGGGTGGCAGGGAGATCCAGGTGAGGGTCACCAGGACCGTCCTCGATCCGGTCCTTTGCGAGCCCAGGAAGGCGATCGGGATGCTGGCCGGGCTGGGTCCCTCACCGGTGCAGAGGCTGGTTGGAGACGCGGCCCTGATCCTCCCGGCCGGATTCGAGTTCCCGGGCAGGTTCGGAGTCGGTCCGGAGCGGGATGGGACGCCGCACGTCCACCCGGCGCAGCTGATCTCCGGGCCCCTTCCCCTGGGATGGCTGGCGCTCGCGAGGATGGCGAGCGGCGAGTGGGACGATCCCGACTCGGTGGAGCCGCTCTACTCACGCCCGCCGCCCGGTGGGTGATGCGGTCCACCTTGCAAGCGAGCCGGAAATGGGACAGGATTCCCTTCGTCATGGCCCGGCGAGCCCCCACGGAGTGTGGCGGGCCGTCGTCACCGCCGTCGAGGAGATGATGCGATGAACGAGACGAAGCTGGCCTGCATCACTATAGCCCTGATGGTCGCCTTCGGAGGAGCGGCCGCGTGCAGCGAGGATGGCGGGACCGACCAGGACTCCACCACCGACTCCTCCGGCGATACGGCGAACGACGACGCGTCCACGGACGGCGATGCGTCGGACGTGCCCGCGGACGAGACCCTGACCTGCTTCATTCCGGAGATCGAGTGCGAGGGGGCCTGCATCAATCCGAACCTGGACCCGGACCACTGCGGGAACTGCGAGACCGCGTGCGTCGCGCCCCAGGTGTGCGACAGCGGGACGTGCGCCAGCGCCTGCACCGATCCTCTCACGGATTGCGATCGGTCGTGCGTGAACGTGCTCTACGACGAGGACAACTGCGGCGCGTGCGGCGAGGAGTGCGCCCCTGGCCTGACCTGCGGGTACACCGTGTGCACGGCCGAGTCCTGCCACCCGGGCGAGACGTACTGCTACGGTCGGTGCACGAGCCTGAGCTCGGACATGTTCAACTGCGGCACCTGCGGCAACGACTGCAACATCGACACGGAGCAGTGCCAGGAAGGCGAGTGCCTGCCGCAGCCCTGACCTCCACCCGGTCCATGGACCGCGCCCGAGCCCGAGCGAATCCGAAGTGAAGCCTTATGTGAGAGTGCCGCAGAGGCGGCGCAGCTTGATCACGTCGTCTGTCGATCCGAGGACGATGAGCACGGTGCCGTCCTCGATGACGAAGTTGGGGCCCGGGTTGTAGTCGTACTTGCCGGTCTTCTCGTTTCGGGCCGCGATGACGAGCAGTTCGGTGATCTTCCTTATGGTCGTGTCCGCGAGGCGCTTGCCCGTGAGCTCCGAGCCGGCCGCTATCTCGACCTGCTCTATGCGCAGGTTCTTCTCCTTGTCGCGCAGCATGAGATCCAGGAACTGCGTGACCGTGGGGCGGATCATCTCCGACACGATCCTCATGGCGCCGATGACGTTCGGGGACACCACGGTGTCGGCTCCCGCCTTGTTGATGCGCGGGATGTAGTCGGGCTCGTGGCACTTGGACACGACCCTCAGGTCCCTTCTCATCTGCCTCGCCGTTATCGTGACTATGAGGCAGTCCTTGTCCTCCGGCAGGGCGACGATCAGCCCCCTGGCGCGCTCGATGCCGGCTGCGGCGAGGGTGCCCTGATCCGTGGCGTCCCCGATGACGTAGGGGACTTCGTGCTCGTGGTAGCGATCCCTGATCTCCTTGACCCGATCCTCGTTCATCTCGATGACCACGAATGGCGTCCTCGTGGTCAAGAGCTCGTCGACGATCAGCCTCCCTGTCGTCCCGCCGCCGCACACGATGATGTGGTTCATGAGACGGGAGATCGTGCTCTCCATGTTGCGCTTCCTCCAGAACTTGCGCAGGTCGCCCTCGACGAAGAGGGCGACCACTGCGGAGGTGAAGTACATGACGCCGCCCATGCCGAGCAGGATGATGAAGATCACGAACAGCCTGGCGTGCGGGACCTTGTCGACGGGCACGATCTCGCCGTAGCCCACTGATCCCAGGGTGATCACGGTCATGTACAGGCAGTCCTCGAGGGACCAGTCGCCTTGGCCGAAGAGGTAGAGGCCTCCCGTGCCGATCGCGAGGACTATGATCAGTATCGCGAACGCGCGGTATAGGCGGAAGTAGAGTTCCTTGAGGAGATCCTTCATCGGCGGGTCACGATGTTACCCGTGCGCCGGGATGGCCGCAAGGTGGTCGGCTGCTGCTTGTGGTCGGCTGCTGCTTGTGGTCGGCCGCTGTTGGTCGGTCGCTGCCGATTTCCGCGACTGCCGCATCGCGACGGCCGGTTCGCTACGGCAGCTTGCCCGGCTTGGGCGGGTGGGCCAGGGGGCCGCTCACGACTGTCCAGGGCTTTGCCGCCCCGCCTACCGGCTCTGCGAAGTCGGCGGGCCTGTCCTCCAGGTCCTCTCCCGCGAGCACTCCCTCGTCTGGCGGTGCGGCCTCGACGTGGCCGCGCTCGGCTTCCGTGAGCCCCGTGTATCCGGTGGCCGGGTTCACCTTCACCATGTGTAGGGTCGGCGGGTAGAAGTCCGTGTCCTTGGACACGGTCTCGGCCCCGTCGCTCCAGGTGTCGATGCGGATGCGTTTGAGCATGTACCCGGGCAGGCCGTACTGTACGACGTAGACGACGCCCTCGGCGATGGACTCGTCCTCCTCGATCAGCTCCTCGAACGGGAACTTCTCGATGACGGCCGTGTGGAACGCGACCTCCACCGGCTTCATCGGTCCCAGGACCTCGATGCGAAGCCGTCCCTTGTCCGTTGTCGCGTGTATGACGACCGGGAACGGGAAGGGGTTCGCGACCCTGAGGTCGACGGTCGGCCAGGACACGGTCGCGTCCAGGCCCATGCGGATGTACGAGCTGGGCCGGGAGTGCGGGTACCTCTCGGCCATCCGGAGGCCGGCGAACAGGGCGGCCGCGTGGAACGTGGAGGCGACCTGGCAGGTGCCGCCGCCCACGCCGTCGACCATCTCCCCCTCGTAGATCTCCGGCGCCTCCATGAAGCCGGCCTCCAGGCTGCGCTCGCCCACGATCGCGTTGAAGCTCATGGTCCTGCCGGGAAGGATGATCGCCCCCTCCAGGCGCGAGGCCGCGAGCGCGACGTTGAAGGCACGAGAAGCGTTCTTTCCCGCCCGGGGGAAGGTCGTCTCGAAGCTGCCGAGGACGACGGTCCTCACGACCGAGCGCAGCGAGTCTGCAGTCATTGCAGGGGCGACGGGCGTGAGCGCGAGATCCACCACCGGGCGGCCGCCCATGACAGCCTCCTCGATCGCGGCCGCGGAGGTCCAGACCTCGAGCGCGGAACCGTCCACGTGGTCGGAGATGGCCCCGGTCGCAATGTCCATCCGGGCTTCCACCGGCTCGACGTCGATCCGTTCCTTGAGATCCAGGAGCCACTCCACGAGGACCGCTGGATCGAGGCCGAGCGACAGCGGCACGCGGATGCTCCCGGAACGCAGCCCGTGCCACGACCGGAAGCAGGCGACCGGATCGCAACGGTGCGAAAGGGCGGAAACCCTCATGACCGAGTCCTCGGTCGCCTCCACGTCAGGCACGAACCCGAGGTCCTCGAGCGCGACTCTTTCGCTGCCACCCGTCCACCGGACCTCGAGACTCGACGCGAGCCTGCTGCCGGTCCGCTTCGCGATCCAGTGGCGCAGGTCCGCGGCTCCCTCGCCGACCGCCTCGGATCCGACCAGGACGCGTGGGTCCGGTTCCCGGGCGCCGGACGTCCATGCGAGCCAGAGGACCAGCGGCACGCAGATCGCGGCGACCGCGGTCAGGCCGATCGCCACATGGGCGGCGTTCTTCATCCGTGCGGAGCGTACGCGGGCACATGGCCCTCGATCAAGTTTCGATGGCTACCTGCCGGAGCTGCGGGCTAGAGGCAGATCGCGTTGTTCGTCGAGTCGAGGGTGCAGGAGAAGACGCGCAGTCCGCGGTAGGCGGGATCCGCCTCGTAGTTGAACGTGAACTGGGAGATCCAGCTCGTGCTGCCCACGATCACCTGGTCCAGGTAGTAGCCCATGAACCCGGCATCGGGGTCGCTGGCGATCGACACGGTCCAGGCCGAGCTGGATGGATCCCGCACGGCCATCATGACGAGCCCCTGGGACGTGTTCTGGTAGAGGAGCCTCACACGGCCGTCGCCGTCCAGGGCGATGGTCCCGTAGTCGCCCACGAGATCCTTGCCGGTCGAGCCGCCCCAGGTGCCGTCGTCGACGATCTCGCGCGTCACCACGGTGCCTGTCGGGTCCACCTGCATGTACATGAGGACCTCTGCCAGGCCGTCGACGTACGAGATGTGCCGGGTCCCGTCCGGGCCGATGGCGAGGGACGGGTGCCAGCCCTTGTCTCCGGGGATGGTCGGGTCGGTGCTGAGATCGTCGCCGTCCAGGATCACAGGGGACGCCCAGGCTCCGCCCGCCCTCGTGGTCCAGGCCAGCTCCCCGCGCGTGCGGTCGTAGTAGACGACCTCGGGGTCGCCTGCAGGGGACAGGGCGAGCGAGTTCCAGATGGCGATGCCGTCGGGCAGGTCGTAGACCGGATCCGCGGGCACGACCT
>CAZGVR010000148.1:4838-8682 GCA_964528945.1 uncultured Myxococcales bacterium | reverse complement strand
GATCTCGACTCTATGGTCCTCGCGAGGGCCAGGTTGGCCAGCTGTCCTGCGACATGGTCGACAGCGCCCGGGTCGCCGGACACCGTCACCGTTATCTCCCGGTTCCCGCTCCTCGTCCGCAGGCCCACGGCATCCTTCAGCTCGGCGACCGCGGCGGCCACCGCCTTCTCGTCGTAAAGCCCGAGGTCGAACGCGATGCTGATCGATCTTGCGGCCATCCACGCCTCCGGATCTGCCGGCGACCATAGCCCCGGCCATGCCCGAACGCAAGTCCGGCCCGGCCGGGCAGCCGGTTCCCGCGCTAGACCCCGGCGAACTCCTCTGCCCCGTAGAGGTCGAGGTAGAGCCTCCTCACCCTGTAGCACGACTCCCGCAGGCTGCAGTCCTCGCACGCGGGCACGTCCTCGAAATCGGGCGATCGGTTGGCGCTCGCGATCGGCCTGGCTCCCGGGAAGTACACCGGGTCGCGGCCCAGCATGCACAGCGGCATGCCGCACTTCTCCCACAGGCCGTCGAAGCGGATGTCGTGCGCGATGCAGTGATCGAGCGCATCGAGCACATACGGTGCCGCATCCGAGTACCGGACCAGGATGTCCCGCGTCGCCAGCTCGCGCGAGAACGGCGCGGCCAGGAGGAACGTGAGGACTGCCACGTCCCACCTTCCGGTCACGAAGCGCGTGAACGCCGCCACGTCCCTGTAGTTGAGGGCGAACACCACGTGGTTGATGGCCAGCGGCAGGCCCGCGTCCGTGACGTTCCCGAGCGCGGAGAGGATCTTCGCGTGGGACGAGAGCGACCGGCCCATCCGCCCGAGCTTCCTGCGGAGGTGCGTCGGGAGCGAAACCTCCACGTAGGTGAGGCCCGCGTCGCGCAGCGCCCTGCACAGACCGGGATCCGAGAGCCGTATGCCGTTGGTCTGCAGGCCGACGGTCATGACCCCGGCCTCGCGCGCGGTCCGCACCAGGGATACGAGGTCCGGGTGGATGGTGGGCTCGCCTCCGGTGAACACCACGTCGCGGGCTCCAGCGCGGATCGCGGCTTCCAGGGCAGCACCTGCATCGCGCTCGTCGAGGACGTTCGGCTCGTACGGCACGAAACAGTAGGGGCAGGTCGTGTCGCACCGGTGCGTCAGCCTGAGCCGCACCGACTGCACGCGGGCACGGCCGTCGCTCCCGAGGCTGATGGTCGTGCTCGCCCGGCTCAGCGGCCCACGCCTGTCCCGGTCTCCCATGCCTGGTCCGTCTCCTCCCCGAAAGGATATTAGGCGCGCGGCCTGGGCCATGGCAACGGCGTGCTCCGGCGTGTCTTGCATGTGTGGCGAGAGACCCGCATCGTTGTTATTATGCAGCCTGGGAAACAGGCCATGGCTTCGCAACAACCCTCGCGCGTCGTCCATCTGAATGACGTCACGCTCTGGGACGATTTCCAGAAGTACGGATACGGTCTGGGAGTACCCAGTCTAATAAGCTACGCGAGGTCCGTCCCAGGCCTGGGCGACAGGTTCGAATTCGTCCACCGGAACTGGCGGACCGGCATGCCGGGAGAGCCTGCGCCCACGGCCGGCGAAATCGCCCGAGCCATCCTGACGGCCGATCCGGCACTGGCGGGGTTCACACTCGTGACCTGGAGCGAGAGGCTCTTCCTCGACGCGATCCGCATGGTCAGGAAGGAGAGGCCCGGGATCCTCGTCGCAGTGGGTGGTCCTCTCGCCACGGGGCACGGGGGCTCGCTCCTCGAGCAGGTCCCCGAGATCGACTACCTGGTCTCCGGCTATGGCGAACGGGCGTTCGTCGCCATCCTCCAGGCCATGGAGGCCGGGGTATCCCCGTCCGGTGCGCCAGGGTTGAACTCGAGGTCAGGGGGCAACGTGGTCTCGGTGCCGCAGTGCGCGGCCGACGTGCTGCAGCCCCACGAGATCCCGTCACCCTTCCGCAACGGGCTCCTCGATCTGACGAACCGCAGGATGATGTTCGTCGAGTGGTCCCGCGGATGCCGGTTCTGCTGTGCGTACTGCTCGTGGGGAAATGCCCTCAGGGGGGTCAAGCTCGCGTCTGCGGAGAGGATCAGGGACGACATCGCGGTCGCCGGGGAGCACGGGATTCGCGAGATCCACATCATCAACTCGGCGATAAACTTCACGACCGAGGAGCTGGCAAGGACATGCGAGCCGATCGCCGAGGCCAGCAGGGGAACCGGGATCGATTTCACGGCCTTCCTCAGATACGACCTCCTCGACGAGGAGCAGATGAGGATCCTGCGGACCGTGCCCTTCAGGAGCCTCATCATGGGCATCCAGACCGATGACTCCGAGGGGCTCCAGGTGATCGGCAGGCCGATCCTGGACCTCGACCGCATCGAGTGGGTGCTCGCCGAGATACGCAAGTTCGCCAGGCCCGGCGTTCAGCTGATATCGGGGTTGCCGGGCGATACTCCGCTTAGGTTCCACAGGAGATTCGACCACCTGTTGGGCATCGATTGCGACATCTCCGTCTTCCATCTGCAGGTGACCCCGGGTTCAAGGATGTGGCGTCGGCGGAAGAAGCTCGGCATCATGCCCGATCCCCTCAACCAGTACTATGTCTACGAGTCGCCGCTGATGACGGCCAGGGAGACCCACCGTAGCCTGTGGCAGACTGCCAGGGAGATCGAGGCCTCGTACGTCACTGGCTCCCGGCGCTACTCCCACGGGATCGCCGCGGGTCCTGCGTTCTGGGCGGGGGCCGTGGAGACCAGGAGGAAGGGCAGGCCACTGGTCCAGCTGCACCATGCCAACGTCGTCGACGCCGGGCTCAACTACGGCCTGGGCGTGCCGTATCTCATCTCGCACTGCAGGGCGCACGGCCATCTCGGGGCGCGGCTCGAGTTCGAGCAGGTGACATGGAAGGTAGATCACCCGGACCGCTTCAAGCAGGGGCAGGAGGAGATGGTCCGTGCCATCATCGAGGATCCGCCGCTCGTGGCCGGGTTCTCCCTCCAGCCCTGGAGCCGGTCGCGGTTCCTGGAGGTGGCATGCCAGGTCAAGGCCCGCTGCCCGGACGTGGCCATCCTCGTGGGCGGCAGCTGCGCCACACTGGAGGAGGAAGACCTCCTGAAGGAGGCACCCTGGATCGACTACCTCGTCTCCGGGGAGGGAGAGGAACCGCTCGCCGGCCTCCTGGACGCGTTCGGGGACGACGTCACCTCGCCTGGAGCCCATGCCCTCTCGAAGATCGGGGACCTGTTCTTCAGGGAGGACGGGAAGATCTCCAGGGGGCAGGGCAACAGGAGCCGGAACAGGACCCTGGACGGCAGCGGGCGTCCGTTCCAGGAGGGCCTGGTGCTGCTCACGCCGCGCGAGGGCAACTTCAACGTGGAGTGGACGCGCGGTTGCCCCAGGAAGTGCACCTACTGCGCGTGGTCGCGGAGCATGAGGACGGTGCGGCGGTTCTCGCGGCGGCGGATCACGGAGGACGTCTCCTGGATCCTGGAGGCTGGATTCGAGAAGGTGCTGATCTGCGATGCGGCCCTGAACCACTCGACTGGCATGCTGCGCGACATGTGCGAGGCGCTCGGCGCGTCCGACCCGGGCAGGCGGATTGCCTGGAGCGGCTTCGTGCACTGGCCCTCGTTCCGCGCAGGTCAGGCGAGCGTGATGAGGGGGCTCAGGTGGGACAGGATCATGGTCGGCGTGCAGACCACTGATCCCGAGGGGCTGGAGGCGCTCGGCCGCGAGCCGTTCGACAGGAAGCGGTTCGAGACCGCGGTCCGGATGCTCGGCGAGCTCGCCGTGCCGTACGTTGAGTTCATGACCGGAGTGCCAGGGGACACCGCCGGCAAGGTACGGGAGCGGGTCGAGTACGCGCTC
>CAZGVR010000148.1:0-4828 GCA_964528945.1 uncultured Myxococcales bacterium | reverse complement strand
ACAGAACGTGCGGATGGCCAGGTCCGCCGACGGCTCGCGCTCGGCTGCCGCGTGTCCATGTTCCCATTGCTCGCCACACGGGGTACGCCGATCCCCGGGATCTGCCTGCGGACCGGAGCAGTGGTCGACGCCTCGAGGCAGTGCGTGGTGAGGTCCTTGCCCACCATGCCCGAGGAGGAGTACTGCGGCGTGGTCGAGTGGGCGAGGGGCCTCGGGCTTCCCCACGACGTGCTGGAGATCGTGGGATACGACCATCTGGAAAAGGCACCGGCCGCCACGATGGCTCACCAGCCCGCCTCGCCGCGCGCAGGCAGCCGGGCCGACGATCTCGAGGCCCTGCTGGGCCGGCTCCTCGCCATGGTCGATGGCGGCATGCCGTCCGGATGGACCGCGGGCTCGGGCCACGATGACTGTGGCGGCGCCGACCTGGCATGTCGTAGGGTAACGTTCACCGACGGCAGCCGGAAGCTCATGATCGACGTCTATCACGCGTCAGACCTATCCAGCCCCCTGGCCCGCGGCCCGACCCTCGCCTTCTGCCCGGCGCCAGGCAACCCGCCGGGCAGCGAGGAGGCCACCAGGAGCCTCTGCATTGGCCTGGCCGGCCTGGACGTGGCGAGGTGATCCGTTGAACCTCGCTGAGAGGTCGAGGCGGCTTGGCGACAAGAGGTCGCGAGGCGAGCCGATCCGCGTGCTGCTCCTGAGGACCAGCAGCCCTGGCGTGGCAGGCTGGCCAGCCGACCGGCCTTTCAAGCTGCCCGCTTGCCAGGTGATCGCCCCGCTGGGCATCCTCTACCTCGCATCGGTCCTCAGGCGGGAGATGGCGGGCGAGGTGGAGGTCATGGTCCACAGCCTGTCGACAGCTGTCCGGAGCATGGACGGCCTTGCGGCCTGGCTCGCCACGCAGAGGCCCGACATCCTCGGGATCAGCTCGCTGAACGTCGAGAGGGAGATGGCAGTCGAGGTGGCGCGCGCGGCCCGCGCGCTAGATGACGGGACCGTGGTGATCGCGGGCGGCCCCTACGCGACATACCTGCCGAGGGAATGCCTCGAGTGGACGGACGCGGATCTCCTGGTGCGCGGCGAGGCCGAGGCCGTGATAGCGCCGCTCGTCCGGGCACTCGTCGAGGGACGGGATCCAGGCGGGATACCGGGAACCGGGCTCCCGGCCAGGGACGGGGTCAGGCTCGCCCCGGCCCCAGATCCCATCGATCCCCTCGACGCCCTTGACCTTCCGGCCTGGGACGCGATCGACATCGGGGCCTACTCCACGATGTACAACATGCTCGGCCTGCCCGTTTCCAAGCCTCCCTACGTCCCGCTCCTCACGTCCAGGGGCTGCCCGTACCAGTGCTCGTTCTGCCACAACTACTTCGGCAGGCGGTTCAGGCCGCGGAGCCCCGAGAGCGTCCTCTCCGAGATCGAGCTCCTGCACGACAGGTACGGCGTCGGGGAGTTCCACATCGTGGACGACGTGTTCAACTTCGACGGCGACCGGGTCGAGGCCATATGCAGGTCGATCATCGACAGGGGGCTCGACATCGCGATGGCCTTCCCGAACGGCGTCCGCGGCGACATCCTGACGCGAAGCCAGATCGAGCTCCTGGCACACGCGGGCTGCGTCTCCATGTGCCTCAGCCTCGAGAGCGCGTCCCCGCGCATCCAGAAGCTCATGAGGAAGCGCCTCGACATGCGCCGCCTCGGTGAGACCGCGCGCATCGCGTCCGACCTGGGCATCATCACCAAGATCATCTTCATGGTGGGCTACCCGGGCGAGACGCGCGAGGAGATGGAGGCCACGCTCGCCTGGGTCAGGGACAGCGCCTGCGATCTACCCCAGCACTCGATCGCGTGCCCGCTCCCGGGCACCGAGATGCACCGACAGGCGCAGGAGTGGAACCCGGGGTTCGACTACTCCACGAGGAGCACCGAGGACTACAACGCATTCAAGCCGCTCACGGCCATGGACGAGAAGGAGTTCCGCGAGGTCCACCCGAGGGGGGTGGCCGAGCCCCTCTCGGAGCCGCGCCGGGTCGGGCGGCTCCAGGAGATCCGGCACAGGTGGCCGCCCGACACGGAGCGGTACTTCGACTGGACCCTCGACGGCGTGGTCCCGGGCATGCCGGTCCGCGGCGGCGTGAGCGACGCGGTCCCGCGGGAGGAGATGGATGCCATACTCGCGGGACTCGGCTCTGGCTCCCTGGGTCCGGGATGGAAGGTCGCGGCCCTGTGGCCAGACATCCTCGAGTTCGATCCTCCCTCTGGTCCCCGAGCCCGGGTGCGCATCGCACGCAGGGACGACACCAAGCCGAGGATGGGATTCTCCGCGAGGTACAACCTCACCTACGTCCCGTCGGACGGCATGGTGCAGGTCGACGTGTCCGACGCACTGGGCAGGATCCTGGCGGCTTTTCGCAGCCTCGACCCCTGTGAAGGGTGATGAGCTTCCGGGATCTCATCCAGGATCTCATGTTCGGGGCAGGGCTGAAGCCTGTGCTCAGGCGCGAATCCCTTTCCGCCGGAGACATCTCGGGGCTTGCGGCCTGGATGCGGAGGGAAGGCGCGCTGAGCTTCGCCATTCCGCCGTCGGGTGGATCCACGCGGGACGGGATCCTGTATGTCAGCCGCGATCCTGCGGCACTCGAGGAGGCGAGGCGCCTCCATCCGCTGTCCACGGGGCCAGCGGCCACCTCGGAGGGTCGCCGCCCCATGCGCAAGCTGCTGGCATACCCCTCGTGCTGCGCGGCCGCCCACGCCCGCTACAGCGGCCACGCCGAGCGGAACAGCTTCGTCAGGCCGCTGAGATGCACGGATGGCACCCCGTCTCATCTTCTGAACACCGGAATGCCGGAGAGGTTGATCCTGGTCCCGCATCAGCCTTGCTCCTTCAGGTGCCAGGATTCCATCCGCATGGCTCGCCGGTGCGAGCGGCTGATCCGCGAGCGCGAGGTGAGCTTCTCCTGGCCCGGGCCCATCGACCAGGGGATGGAGATCCTCTCCGCCCCCCTCGTGTGGTGGGACTTCTGCCGGTGGATCGCGTTTCTCGGGGCCGCATTCGCCTCGCGCTCGGGATCGCGCGTGGAAGCACGATACAGGCGCGTGGTCTGCTCGATCCCTGACGACGATCCGTTGAAGGACGTTGCAGTGGCATTGCGCCATGGCACCGGCCTGGTGATCGAGGGACGTCGCCTGACCGCGCTCGACGCGGGCGGGTCCTCGCTGGCGTTCGACGTGCCTCCTCCCATGGTATCGGTGTGGGACGACGATTCCTGGAAGCTCTCTCCATCACCGATCGTGGGGTACTGCGTCTCGGGGAATTGTCCCGGCAACACGTCGGCGGCATGGAACGTGACGCACGAGAGGCTGGACGAGGCCGGCTACTTCGTGAGGACCGTCCTCATGGATCGGCTGCCCTCGCCCGAGGGCCAGCTGGCCGCGCTCGAGCGTGCGTGCGTCGACGTGGCGCTGATCACGGAGCCACCCGGTCGGGGAACTGCTCTTCCCTTCATCGCCGTCTGGACACTTGGGCCGGCAGTTCCCGAGACCATCTCCGGCTGCCGGATCGAGACGATGCCGCCGGCCAATCTCCTGCTGGAGAGGCTCCGGCAGCTCGAAGCCGGGAGCGAGCGCATGCCCGGGCTCGACCTTGGCCTCCTGGTCACGGCGGAGCGGCTCGAGCGGGAGGCATGGGACGCGAGCCGCGACTACGCCTCTTCTTTCGCCCCGGACGAATCCCCGGCAAGCGAGGCCGAGCTGAGGCGGCTGCTGGCCCCCTGCTACGGCCGATGGGTGATCGCCTCGATCGAGAGGCTGGCCGGCCGCGCGAGCGTCCGCGTTCGTTCCTCTGCGGCTGACGGGACGGCCGTCGTACTGATCATCACGCCCCGGGACGACCTGATCCAGGTCTACAGGCGGACCGGATCGTTCGACGTCCGCCTCCACGGCAGCAGGTTCTCGCCAGCCGAGTACGCCCTCGCGGACGCCGTGATCGACAGGATGGCGGAAGTGGAGGCGGCGTAGGCCACGAGGCCCTGAGCAGGGCGCTGTCGGCAGGGGCGGCGTCTCTATGGCCGGGTCTCCGGCTTGTTGCTAAACTACGATCTCGGCGGCTGAAATGGCGTCTTCCCTCGACCTCGTCTTCGTACACGAAGGCAAGAACTCTGATCAGGCAACCCCGATCTGCCTGATGCCCATGGGCGTCGTGAGCATGGCCGACCTGCTGGACCGCTCGGGCCTGCGAGTGGAGATCATCCACGACCGGATCGAGAAGACGCTCGACCCGGGGTTCGACGTCGTGGCCTACGTCGCCCGATCCCGGCCCGGGCTCGTGTGCATGGACCTGCACTGGCACCAGCAGTCCCGATCCGTCATCGATCTTGCCCGACGCATCAAGGACGCCTGCCCGGCGAGCACGATCGTCCTGGGCGGCTACACCGCGTCCGCTTTCGCGACCTCGATCCTCGAGCGCTTTCGTTTCATAGACGTGATCATCAGGGGGGACGGCGAGATCCCCCTGCTCGGGCTCGCCACCGCGCTTGCAGGATCGGGCCGGCTCGACCGCGTTCCGAACCTCGTTCGCAGGTCCAGGGGACGGATCGTCTCCAGCAGGAGCCTGCACGTGAACACCGCCGAGGACCTCGGGAAGTTCGTATTCTCGAGGTTCGACCTGATCCGCCATTCCGAGCTCTACAACCAGGCCGGAATGATGGAGGGGCGGATCGGCACGGGTCGGGATCGCGCCGCGGGGATCTTCTACTGCAACGCCGGCCGCGGTTGCCCGGTGAAGTCCAGGGCGCCCGACGCATGCTCGCGGGCCAGGGCGAACCCG
>CAZGVR010000147.1:2741-8711 GCA_964528945.1 uncultured Myxococcales bacterium | reverse complement strand
CTGAGCCGCCTGCATCCCAGACCAGACCGAAACTCATGCCCGACCAAGCGACTTCCGGATAATTGTCTGTCAACCAGTACCAATTCGGGTACCAGGAATCAGGAAGCCTATCGCCGTCGGCGTCGAGGACAGCGAAGTCTGTTGCTCGGGAATAATAGAATGCTACACCAAAACCAGCACCAGTCCATGCAAGCGACGGAAAGGCATAGCCGCCACCTTCGTCCAGTACCTTGATATCGTTCGAAATAATACCTTCCATTGAGAGCGTATCAAACATTAACTCAGGATGAGAATAAACCATCCCATATAAGCTGCCAGTCCAGGCGATCGAAACATCCGCCTGAATAACGCCACTAGTGTTCTGCAAAATCACATCGTCACCTATCTCCAGTCCGGTCCCATCGAGCCGTACAAAGTACGATGGTGTATCGAATGCATACATGTTTCGCCAGACGATCCCGAACTCGCTGCCCGTCCATTGAGCAGATGGCGCCGTCCATTGCTGATCGCACACGAGACTCGAAACGAGCGTATCGTCGCTTACAACGCCGCCGTCAGCCGTCACCACTACGAACCGAATCTCGCACTCGTCCAGGTCCACTGCCCCGTCGCGCCAGGCGATCCCGAACTCGCTTCCGGTCCACGCAATCGTAGGCTTCACGGAATCTGTATCGTTGAAGGAGATCCTTGTCTCCCCGTAGGCGCTCAGCAACTCGTCCACCATCCCGTCGCAGTCCTGATCGATTCCGTCGCCGCAGACCTCGAAAGCGCAGGGATGGACTTCGGCCTGCCCATCGTCGCAGTCTGTGCCTGAGAAGCACTCAACGTTCATGAAACCGTCGAGATCGCCATCGACGAGGGTTGGAGAGTGGGAGCAATGCCCGGTCGATGAGTCGCAACTGTCGCTAGTACACGGATCGAGATCGTCGCAATCGGGATCAACAAGGCAGGGTGGGGGATCTTCATCGACATCGGCATCGGCGGATTCCATATCCGCCTCTTCCAGGGAATCGCTGGCGTCGGCATCGGTGTCAGCGTTGCCGTCGATGTGCGCCCTCCCCCCGCAGGATCCGAAGGCAAGGACGAGCAGAGGAATGCCGGAGGAAATGAGCAGCCGAGGGTGCCACACCATCGCGATAATACTGGCACGGCCAGCCGGCAAGTCAAGCATCCCGATCCTTTTGCGCATTATCTTCCATGAAGGCCGATGGCGGATCCTAACGATGGAAACGATCCGAACCGGTTTTCGCAACATTCTTCGACGCAACGAGTTCCGCGAGATCTGATCGATACTGTTGTGTGGTATTCGGGCTAGAACGCCGCCGACGCCCTGATGGCCCTGGTCACGGCCTCCCAGGGCATGCGGAGCCCGGGCGAGTCCCTTCGCGTCAGGTGCCGGAAGTCTATGACCTCGTAGGGCCGCGGCCTGAGCTTCACGTTGACGTAGGACCTGTACCCCTCGCCGTCGCCGCCGATCTGGAACGGGAACGGGCCGGACAGGTGCACGGACACGTGCTCGGCCAAGAAGTCGTAGAGGTTGCGGCTGCGGTACTCGCCCTTCCAAACGGCCGGGAGGTTGGCCAGGATCTCGGGGCCGGATGCGTCCGACACCCTCAGGTGGAACCTGTCGTCGCGCACCATGGCGAACGGGAAGAGCCTGAAGTCGAACCCGTAGTAGGGCAGCTTGGACATGGCCACTATCCTGACCGTGCCCCTGTAGATGACCTCGCCCTTCAAGATCATGGGGCCCACGCGCTTGCCGTCCGGCCCGACCCTCCAGGCAGGCGCGCCCTCGTTCACGATCACCGCGTCCGGCGCGGCCTCGGTGAGGTACTGCGGAAGGCTGATCCCTGCGATGCCCAGCGCGTAACCGCCGATCCCCTCGGTCATGGGGCTCGCCGGCGTCTTCTCGGTGTACGAGCGGACGATCCTGTAGCTGTTCAGGATCAGCGCGTCCAGGCCCAGGCCCGTGAATGGAGTTATCTTTCCTTCTATCTCGAGGAAGCGCATGGGCCTGGTGGCCGCTCCGTTGGCCGCGTAGTCGAGGTCCTCGGACAGTCCCGGAAGCTCGGGCCGCGCCGCCCCGAAGGTCGACGCGAGGGCATTGCCGGTGCCCAGCTTGAGCACGCCCAGCCGCGGGAGGTAGCCCTCGATACCGGTCTCGTCCAGGTGGCTCTCCAGGCGGGTTACGAACACGGCGAAGGTCCCGTCGCCGCCGCCCGTGAGCACTGTCCGGTACCTGCGGTCGACTATGCTCCTCACGATCTTCCGCGAGTCGCTCATGCTGTTCGAGACGTAGAGATCCTCGGAGGGCACTACGCTGCTGACAAGGGAAACCACCCTGTCGCTGACGCTCTTTGCCCTGCCGTTCAGGATGACCGCAAGGCTGCCTTGACGACCGGTCGACATCTCGTCCCATCATGCAGCAAAGGTCGTACCTGCCGGGTGTATTCAATGATTATGCAGGGTTGGATTCAACGTGATCGGCAGAAGCCGTGAAGTCAGGGTTCCAAGTGCGTAGCGGCTTACCCAGATCAGAGGAGCCCTTTCCATGAAGGCGCGATATTCCTGAGAGTCCTGTCCATGACCTCCCGGTATGGGCCGCGCGGCCTGTCTTCCGGGATCTCGGGCTTTTCCTCGCGGACCAGGGTCCTGGCCACGCGCGAGATGGACCGCGCCTCTGCCTCTATGTCGTACCCGCCCTCGAGCACGAACCCGATCCTGCTCTTGCAGACCCCTTCGGATCCCTCGACCAGCATCCTGGTCATTGCCGCGTACCCGTCCTCGTCGAGCCGCATGCCGCCCAGGAGGTCGTCCTCGTGCGCGTCGAACCCCGCGCTGACCAGCACGATGTCCGGTCTGTGCTCCGACATCACGGGAACGACCACCTCGCGGATCACGGCCGCGTACTCCGCGTTTCCCGCCCCTGCCGGGAACGGGAAGTTCATGGTGCGGCCGGCCCCGCGGCCCGATCCCACCTCGTCCGGCAGGCCGCTGCCCGGGTAGAAGGGCCACTGGTGGATCGAGATGAAGACCACCCGGTCGTCCTCCCAGAACGCGTCCTGGGTGCCGTTCCCGTGGTGCACGTCCCAATCGAAGACGAGGATGCGCTCGGCCTTGCCGGATGCGAGCGCGGCGCGCGCGGCCACCGCGATGTTGTTGAAAATGCAGAAGCCCATTGCCCTGCCCGGGGTCACGTGGTGCCCCGGCGGCCTGGGCAGCGCGAGCCCGGCCTGCCAGCTCCCGTCGAGGATTCCCATGGCGAGATCGATAGTGCCTCCGGCCGCGAGCAGCGATGCCAGCCGCGACCCGGACGAGAAGAACGTGTCAGCGTCGAAGTGGCCCGGCCCGCCCCTCATCCTGTCGAGTGCCTTCTCGACGTAGGTGCGCGAGTGGTTGGCCGCGAGCTCGTCCACCGTTGCCTCGCGGCCCGCGATCACGATCGACTCTGCCCAGAGGCCGTCGTCCTCGAGCTGCGACCTGGCCGCGATGAGCCGCTCCGGGCACTCGGGGTGGTATCCGGCGTCTTGGTGATCGAGGAAGCGGTCGTCCCAGAGGATCCCAAGCTTCATGGCCCCTCCCCCTGCTAGACCAGATCCGCGCCGGCGAAGAAGAACGCGACCTCGCTCGCCGCCGTCTCGGGCGCGTCCGACCCGTGGACCGCGTTGTTCTGGACGTTCGTCCCGTGGAGCTTGCGCACCGTGCCCGGCGCCGCCTTCCCGGGATCCGTGGCTCCCATGATCTCCCGCCAGCGCGCGATGGCGTTCTCCCCCTCGATGGCCATGGCCGCGACCGGGCCCGAGGTCATGAACTCCACCAGGCTGCCGAAGAACGGGCGGCCGGCGTGGACCGAGTAGAAGGCCCTCGCCTGCGCGTCGCTCAGCCGCAGGGTACGCATCGCCCTCACCCTGAGGCCTCCCTTCTCGATCAGATCCACGATCGCGCCCACCCTGCCCGCGCCGAACGCGTCGGGCTTGACGATCCCCAGCGTGCGTTCCATCACTCCAGTGCCTTCCTCATGGTCTCGCCGATCGTTGCCGGCGAGGTAGCGACGTGCGCCCCGGCTTCCCGGAGAGCCCTCATCTTCTCGGCCGCGGTTCCCTTGCCCTGGGAGATGATGGCGCCGGCGTGTCCCATCCGCTTGCCGGGCGGGGCGGTCTGGCCTCCCACGAAGGCCGCGACGGGCTTCGTGAAGTGATCGCGGATGAAGGTGGCCGCCTCCTCCTCGGCGCTCCCGCCGATCTCCCCGATCAGGACAACGCCCCCGGTCCCGGGATCGCGCTCGAACATCTCGAGGCACGACACGAAGTCCAGCCCGCCCACCGGATCCCCGCCTATGCCGATGCAGGTGGACTGTCCCAGCCCGACCTGCGTGAGCTGCCACACGGCCTCGTAGGTGAGCGTTCCGGACCGGGAGATCACGCCGATGCCGCCGGGCTGGTGGATGTACGCGGGCATGATGCCCACCTTGCATCCGCCAGGCGTGATCACGCCCGGGCAGTTGGGGCCGACCATCATCGCTCGCCGCGCGTCGAGCGCGGCCCTCACGCGCACCATGTCGCAGGCCGGGATCCCCTCGGTGACGATCACGATCAGCCCTACGCCGGCGTCCAGCGCCTCGATGGCCGCGTCCGGCGCGTAGGGGGCGGCCACGAAGACGATGGACGTGTCGGCCCCGGTCGCCCGGGCCGCGTCGTGCACGGACTCGAACACCGGCACGCGGTCGTCGAACCTCTGCCCGCCCTTGCCAGGCGCGACCCCTGCCACGATCCTCGTGCCGTACTCGAGCATCAGCCTGGCGTGGAACGATCCGAACTTGCCGGTGATTCCCTGCACAACGACCCTGGTCTTGCCGTCCACGGGGATGCTCATGGCCTTGCTCCCCGGGCCGCTGCCACGACCTTGCGCGCCGCGTCCTCCATGCCCGACGCCGAGATGATGGCGAGGACGCTCTCCTTGAGGATCCTCTTCCCGTCCTCCACCTCGTTTCCCTCCAGCCTCACCACGAGCGGGACCGTGAGCGCGAGGTCCCGGGTCGCCGCCACCACGCCCTCGGCGATCACGCGGCAGCTCATGATGCCGCCGAAGATGTTCACCAGGATGGCCTTCACGTTCGGGTCGGTGAGGATGATCTTGAACGCCCTGGTAACGGACTCCTTGCTCGCGGACCCGCCCACGTCGAGGAAGTTCGCGGGATCTCCCCCCTCGTGCTTGATGATGTCCATCGTGGCCATGGCGAGCCCGGCGCCGTTCACCAGGCAGCCTATGTCGCCGTCCAGCTTCACGTAGGTGAGGCCGGCCTGCTTGGCCTCGCGCTCCACCGGGTTCTCCTCGGACGGATCCGCGAGATCCTTCCACTCCGGGTGCCGGAAGTCGGCGCTGTCGTCGAGCGCGACCTTGGCGTCGAGCGCCACGAGCCTGCCGGCCTTCGTGACCACGAGCGGGTTCACCTCCACCAGCGAGGCGTCCTCGCGGAACATGATGTCGTGCATGGAGCGCGCCATGGAGGCGAGGTCCTTGCGCGCGTCCCCGTCGATCCCGAGCGCGAGGCAGAGCCTTCGCTCCACGCTGGCGGTCATGCCCATGACCGCATCGACGTGTATCCTCGAGATGGCCTCGGGCCGCTCGGCGGCCACCGCCTCGATCTCCATGCCGCCCTCGCGGCTCGCGACGAAGCAGGGCCTGCGCCTCGCGCGATCCACTAGCAGCGCGAGGTAGAGTTGCCTCTCGAACTCCACGCCCTGCTCGACCAGCAGCCGCTCGACCACCTGGCCGGCAGGAGCCTGCACTGTGACCAGCCGGCCGCCCAGCATGTCCTGCGCTGCCTGGGCCGCGGCGGCCGTGACCAAGGACTTGCTGTGGGCAGAGGGCGCGGTCGGCAGGATCCGTGTCTCCGGCCGGACCGGCTCCTTCGGCGGCAAGTTCGAGTCGGCGAAGCGAGCCGGGCTCGAGGGGGTGGAGCTTGGCGTT
>CAZGVR010000147.1:0-2731 GCA_964528945.1 uncultured Myxococcales bacterium | reverse complement strand
CGACCCTTGCCGCGACCGCCCGCGTGGATCTGGGCCTTGTCCTCCACGGTCTCGCTGCCCGTCGCCGCGATGAGGGTCGAGGCCGCCTCGCGGGCGGCTCGCACGTCCAAGGCGGGCATGCCCTGCGGCACCGGGATCCCGTGCTTCCTGAAGATGTCCTTCGCCTGGTACTCGTGGAGCTTCATGGCCCTTCACCCGATGCGGGGGACCCCCGGCCTCCGCGGACGCACGTACAATATCCACAAGGCAGGCCACAGGCAACGGGATTGACACCACGGCTGCATGCCGGGCATGCTGCCTGCCGGACACGGAGGCATATCCCCGATGAAGAGTATTCTTCACGCAGCCCTCGTCGCGGCCGCGTTCGCGGCCGCCTCGTGCGGGCCCAGGACGCAGGCCGTCGAGCCGGTCCCCGAGCCGGAGCAGGGCGCAAGGACCGAGATCGAGGCGACCGACGACCAGGCCGAGACGCCTCCCGGACCCGGTACCACCGAGACCTACGACGAGCCGGACGAGGAGATGGCGCCCGAGGGGTAGTCGTCCCTACTCGAAGCCGCCCTCCCACAGCTCGTCGAGAAACGTCCGCCACGGCAGCACGCGTATCCCGTCGATCGTCCTCGGCCTCTCGACCAGGGACACCAGCACGTAGTGCCGGAGCAGCCCCTCCTCGCGCAGCGCCCTCAGACCGGATAGGTCCCGCTCTCCTATGGCGTCCGTGCCCTTGACTTCGATGGCCGTCAAGTAGCCAAGGACGAAGTCGACCTCGAAGCCCGACCTCGAACGCCAGTAGGAGACCGTTCCATCCAGGCGGAGGTCCGCGTACGACTTCAACTCGTGGAAAACGTAGGTTTCGAACGCGGGCCCGAAGGACGGCGACCGCTCTCGGATCCGGCCCTCGTTGCGGAGGCTTCGCGCCACGCCAGTGTCGAACAGGTAGAACTTGGAGGTTCCGATGGGCTTCCGGCTGACCGTGCGGCGCCAGGCAGGGACGAAATGGGCGATCATCGTGTCGGTGAGCACCTTGAAGTACTCCTGGACGGTGGTCCTCGCCACCTGCGCGTCGTTCGAGATCTTCGCGAAGTTGATCATCGTCGCGTTGCACAGGGCCGCCACTTCCATGAAGCGGCCGAACGCGGGGATGTTGCGCGCGGCCGCCTCGGCGGCGACCTCCTCGCGGAGGTAGGTCCCGACGTAGCTCGCGAGGTCCTTGTCGGGCTCGTCCGAGAAATGGATGGACGGCAAGAGCCCCTGGTTGAGGGCCGCAAGGAGGTCGAGCTTCGGCATCTCCCGATACACGAGCGGGTGCATGCGCAGCTCGCGGGCCCTGCCTCCGAGCAGGTTCACCCCGCCCCGGCGCAGCTTTCGCGCGCTCGACCCCGTGAGGAGGAACCTCGTCCCCCTCTCTTCGATCATCAGATGAACCTCGTCGAGCAGGGACGGCAGCTTCTGGATCTCGTCGATCACGACGATCCGGTCGCCGTCCTCGGCCTCCTCCCTCAGGATCGAAGGCCGCCGCCCGAGCAGCGAGTACACGTCCGCGTCGAGCAGGTTATAGATGCGCGCGCCAGGGAGCGTGTGTCTGACCAGGGTGGACTTGCCCGTCTGCCTTGGGCCGAAGAGAAAGCAGGACTTGCGGCGTAGCGACGCTTCCAGGTCCAGCAGTCGCGGGATATAACTCTCTTGATCCTGGTGTGCCATAATACCCGGCATATATCATGATAAATGCCGGGATACCTGTCAATAACCCCTTCCCGGCTCGAGTATCCGGCATGAACGGGATGTCCTCAAATACCCGTCTTGACATGTATATACGTTTCGTCTTTAATGAATCCCCGTCGCCGGGGTATAGCCGGGGTGGACAGCTTTCAAACCGGTGCAATTCCGGAGAGTTACGGCAGTAGGTGCCCGCTGGGCTATCAGGAGAGTCGCACATGAAGGCAAGGTGGTCGCTCGCATTCGTCCCGCTCGCCCTGGCCCTCGCGCTCGCAGCGCGCGCGCAGGCACAGGACATGTCGTTCACGACCGACATGGTCGGCGACGGCGGTGGTGGAACCATGGACCTGGAGGCGCCGCCGCAGGAGGGCCCGCCCAGCGAGGCCATGGCCGCGGGCCTCAGGCTGTACCAGCAGAAGGCGTTCCGCGAGGCGTCGGTGCAGTTCCAGCGCGTGGTCGAGGGCGCCACGACCGACGCAGAGGCCAACCAGATGAAGGCCCAGTTCTTCCTGGGCAAGAGCCTTTTCCACCTCAAGTTCTACCAGTCCAGCCTCGCGGTCTTCGAGGAGATCGTGCAGGCCGGGGATCGCCACCTGTACTTCAAGCCCACGCTCGATGCGGCTTACACGGGCAGCCTCGACATCCAGTCCAACGACCCGGACTCATCTCCGCTCACAGTATCACTCAGCGGCGAGGCCTCGTCCCCCACAGTGCCGGACATAGACGTTAGCGACCCCGTGCCTCCAACGAACGATCTATCGATAGATATGGGCAGCGCGCTTGCAGGGCTGAAGATCGCGAAGGGCGTGATCCTCAGGAACCTCGGCACGAAATCGCTCCAGCTCGGAATCATCTACGCAACAGGGGCGAACTTCGATCTGGAGCGCGACCTCTGCTCTACGGCTGTGCTTGCGCCCGGGGCAGCCTGCTCATTCGACGCCGTGTACCTGCCCTCTGCGATCGCTACGGACACTGGCAGCATCACCATACCATCGGACGATCCTGACGAGAACCCCCT
>CAZGVR010000146.1:6137-8719 GCA_964528945.1 uncultured Myxococcales bacterium | reverse complement strand
CCATGGGGTCGCTTGGCGGTGAACTCGGGCGCCAGCCTGACGAAACGCAGCACACGGTCACGCTCACGCGCGACTTCCTGATGCAGGCGACCGAGGTCACGCAGGGCGAGTTCCAATCCCTGATGGGCTACACCCCGTCGAGCTTCGTGGCATGCGGACTGGACTGCCCGGTCGAGCAGGTGAGCTGGCACGAGGCGGCCGCGTACGCGAACGCAGTGTCGGCCTCAGCCGGGCTAGCCGCGTGCTACACTTGCTCGGGCAGCGGGACGAGCGTTGCTTGCTCGCCGAGCGGCACGTACCCGACGCCGTACGATTGTCCGGGATTCAGGCTGCCCACGGAGGCGGAGTGGGAGTACGCGGCCCGGGCCGGGACCGCGGGCGCTACGTACAACGGCACGATGGACGCGTCACACCTGGCCTGCGAGCAGCCAAACGACGTGCTCGATCCGATAGCATGGTTCTGCGGGAACAGCGGTTCCACAACACACGCCGCCGGAGTTCTCGCGCCGAACCAGTGGGGACTCCACGACGTGCTGGGCAACGTGAACGAGTGGTGCGGGGACTGGTACGGGTCCTATCCCGGGACGACGACCGATCCCACGGGAGCGGCCAGCGGGAGCACGCGGGTGCAGCGCGGCGGGGCCTGGGATCACGACGCGTGGTACTCGCGCGCTGCGGACCGCTTCGACTACGTCCCGGGCGACATCGATTTCACGCGCGGCTTCCGCCTCGCCCGATCATTGCCCTGACGCACGTCAACCGCGAGCGGCCGGCTCGACCCACCGCGAGGCTCTGGAAACGTCGGACCCATCCGCGGCGATTGTGGACATCGTCGGGTGCACCTGGATGGCCAAGCGCGGGACATTGCCGAATGCCGGCAAGTCAAGGGTGGCCAGGGCCAAGGTGGTCGACTACCTCTTGGATCCGGTCAAGAGCAAGGGGAAGGCGAGGTTCTTCTTCGAGCACGGGTTCTCGGTATCGGGCTGGAAGCGCCTGGCGGACCATCTAGTTCGTCATGGTTGCTCGCATCGCTTCGCGAGGTCGGTTGATACGGTCCACGGCACGAGGTACATTGTCGAGGGAGAGATGGAGATGCCCGACGGCCGGAAGCCCATGGTGAGGACCGTCTGGGAGTCGGAAGGTCGCAAGGGCGTTCCACGCCTGGTCACTGCATATCCGATCCGGAGGCGTCATGATTAAGGAACATGATCACGTCGTGCTCGTCTGTGACCTGCCCGAGGTGTCCCTGAGGAAGGGCGACGTGGGCGTGGCCGTGCACGTGAACGGCAAGGGGAAGAGCTTCATCGTCGAGTTCATCGGCCTGGACGGCTACACGATCGCGCTGGCGACGCTCGAGGCCAAGCAGGTGCGTGCAGTCAGGAAGAACGAGATCGCCCACGCCAGGACGCTGAAGGTCTCCGAAGAGGCATCTCTGCGCCTCCTGTAGCCGCAGGAATCCCGCGAGCAGCCGCCGGCCGCGTCACCTCGGCAGCATGCGCGCGAGCACGGCGAGCGCCTCGATCTCCGAGAGGTTCGAGCGGGCGATCGCGCGGAAGCCGCCGGAGACCTGCGGGTGGGCGGCGACCCGTGCCCAGAAGCCGAGGGCCGCGGCGTGCGCCTCCTCCCAGACGTCGGCATCGGACGGACCGGGAGCGGCCGGGCGGAAGGCGATGTCAGGCAGGTGGCCGGCCTGCGGGGCGTACTGCATGGGGAGCATGTCGTAGGCGGGCGCGATGCCGGTCACGCGCGTGCCAGCGGCGAGGAATGACACGTTGCCGAGGTGCATGTCCGTGTTTCCGATCAGCCGGCCGAAGCACTCGAGCCACCTGACCTCGCGCAGGGTCCGGCGGTCGATGACCCCGAGGCCGGCGAGGGCGCTGGCCGTCGCGGTCCACGAGATCGCGCCGCCTACGAACTCCGAGTCGAGCGACTGGAGCGAGATCAGGCCGCGCCTCCCTGAAGGCGGCGCCCTGTCGAAGCGCTCCACCTCGAGGAAGACCCTGCCGCCGGCCTCGAAGATCCCGGACCTGGCGGCCGGCCGCCCGGCCTCGAGCAGCGCGTCGTGAGCGAGGTGCTCGCACCACAAGAGGTCGGCCAGGCGGCGGCTCGTTTCGTCCCTCGCGGGCGGCGAGAACTTCACTAGCAGCGGCACGGGTCCAGACGCGCGATCGACGAGGAACTTGGGCTGCTCGCCGGCGGACGAAGAGCCAGGAGGGCCGGCGGCAAGCACGTCGGCTGCGATGTCGGGGTACCTCCGGGCGCGATCCTCCTCGTGGACGGGCTCGTGCGGGTAGCTCGTACCGGACAGGAAGAGCCCGAACGCCTCGTCGCCCACTACCAGATTCCCTGGCATGTTCCACCCGTGGCGGCAGAGGTAGGCCAGGCAGTGGTCGGAGGTCCACGACCGGATGTCCGGGGGGAGGCCGAGGTCGGGGTGGCGGCGCGGGACGAGCCGCCCCAGGAAGCCCGAAGGCCTGAGGTCGTTCAGGAACCACGGGAGGTCGTCGTGGAAATCCTCGGCAACGTCCGCGACTGCCGGCTCGACGTGGAAGCCCCGAGGCTCCTTTGCGTGCAGCACGGCC
>CAZGVR010000146.1:0-6127 GCA_964528945.1 uncultured Myxococcales bacterium | reverse complement strand
GTCGATCTCGTAGACCGGGACGGAGCGCCCGACCGAGGGAATGGTACGGCGCGCCGCGTACCTGGTTGCCCGGGCGCGGCCGGACACGATGAGGTCTCCCCTGGCGCGGCCCACGAGCCGCGAAAAGGTGGGCTGGCTGATCCCGAGGCCACGGGCTGCCTCGGATCCCCTGGAGGGACCTGCCAGCATCAGGAAGCGGAGCAGGTCTCTTGCTAGCCTGTCGTCGATTGCAGTCGAACGTATTGATGAATAGATATCAGAATACATGAAATACATCAATAACAAGATGATAGCCTGATTTAATGGGGATATCGAGAATAGATTTATGAATGATTATGTGGAAGGCTTGCAGCGCCTACGAGCAGCCGCCGCCCTTGCGCTTCTTGGGCGCGACCTGCATGGCAGGGGCGGCCTTGGGCGGCGGCGCGGCCTTCGCGTTCGCGAAGAAGGCGTGTATCTGGGAGCGCTCCGTAAAGGCCGCGATCTCGGAAGGCCGAAGGCCGGCGGCAGGCGGCACTGGCGGGGACATCACGTCCTCCATCCAACCCTCGAGCCCGCCATCTACCCAGGTCGAGTCCTGGCCGTGGCCGGCGAGCGCGGCGCACAGGTCCCTCGCCATGGACTCGCCGTGACGGTCAAGGATGACGTACAGGTCGGCCGGCGGGAGCGCGTGGGACGCGGCGCGCGAGCGGACGTCGTCGGGCGTCATGAACGTCGCGCCCGGTACGGACCTCGCGGGCTTGCCGTCGCGCACGTCCACGACCGCGAGGTCGATCCTGCCCTCGATGATCATGCGCGCGAGGTCGAGCGGCTCGAGCGCCGGCAGGATCTCGCCCTTCGTGGGGTGCTCGTCCACGCCAACGTACCTTCCCCAGTCAGCGGGCCTCGACCTGGTCGAGAGCATGATCCCGAGCGCCACCACGAGCGCGAGGCCCGCGGCGAAGAGCACGTGGTGCGGGGCGGTGCGACGCGGGTCCAGGCGGATCGGCTCGGGCCCGGGGGCCGGCTCGTCCGTGTGCATGAAGCGCCGCCTGACCCACTTCTCGATCCGGCCCACGGCCAGGAAAGCCCCGGCCGCGAACCCGAACACGCCGGCAGCAACGGCCCAGGCGGGCAGCCCGGAGACCGAGGGGAGAGATGCCGTACCCATGGACCCGGAC
This sequence comes from uncultured Myxococcales bacterium, assembly GCA_964528945.1. Lineage (GTDB taxonomy): Bacteria > Myxococcota_A > Polyangia > DRWM01 > DRWM01 > CAZGVR01. Next base: position 4,967 of record CAZGVR010000146.1, on the reverse strand, counting down.
ATCACGAACGGCTTGATGGCCGGGAGGACCTCGGCGTAGACGGACGTGCCGAGCGCGACCCCGGCGAGGACGAACAGCGCGTCTATACGGCCGGAGGCGGCGCCGACGAGCGACGTGCCCGGGCAGTAGCCCGAGATCACGAAGCCCGCGCCGAGCATCAGCCCGCCGACGAGCTGCGGCCACAGGAAGGTCTCGTTGATGTAGAGGAGGCCCATGTCCATGACGCCAGCGCCCGCGAGGATCACGAGGCCGGCCATGGCCGTGAGGATCGCGGTGAACATCACGCGCATGACGCGGAAGTCGCGGCCGTAGAAGATGGACACGAGGTTCTCGGACCGGGCGAAGCCGGAGCGCTCGAGCGCGAACCCGAAGCCGATGCCGACCAGCACCTCCACGACGAGCGCAATGCCGTCGCCGAACGCGCCTCGCGTGAACATGGGGAAGAGGGCGTTGCTCATGTCCATTCCCTCCTCACGAACCACGCGAGCGCGTACGCCCCGCCGAAGACCGCGAACATGAAGACCCAGCCGCCGAGGGCGAGCTCGGCGCCGCCCGTGAGCGCCTGGCCGCTCGTGCAGCCGCGGGCCATGCGGGCCGCGAAGCCCATGAGCACGCCGCCGACCACGGCGAGCGCGAATCGGGCCGCGGTGGAGATGCGCGGGCCCTTGCCCACGCCCACGCGGTACCTCCCGGCCGTCAGCGACCCCAGGAGGCCGCCCAGGAACGTGCCGATCGACAGGAACACGATCGAGTTGCCGAGCGGGCCGCCCGGCTCCGTGAAGTAGTGGGACCAGTCCGAGAGGGACTCGGCGTGGGCCGGGAGCACGATGTGCACGAGCCAGGCGGCGAGGCGGCTGCCCGAGCCCGATGCGCCGAGCCCCCAGCCGAGGAGCAGGAACGATGCGAGGAGCACGAGCCCGAGCAGGAACCCGGCGAGGTAGGGGTTCCAGAAGGGCCTCTCCGGGACGATGTGCCTGGTTGCGTCCATGGTCTGCCTCCTTCAGAAGGTGTTGGTGGGGGCGTCGCCGCCAACGCCTGCCGCCTGCCCGGCGCCCAGCATGACGAGCCTGAGGGCCATGCCGCCGACGAGGACGAGTACCGGCACGAGCGCGGTCACCGTGATGCGCCCCTTGATCTCCAGCCACTCGAGGAGCATGGGCAGCGCGATGCCCATGACCACGACGATGCCCCAGAAGGCGCCGGTGTAGGGCCCGCCCATCATGAGGCCGATGGCGTCGATGTGGCAGCGGGTCGACGTGGCGTGGCCCACGAGGAAGGCGCCGAGCAGCATGCCTTCCGCAGCGAGCGCCCACATGTCGGCCCTGGCGAGCCAGGATCTCGTGTCGCGGTCCTTCTCCAGGAGGGCGAGGAGGGCGGCCGCGCTGGAGACGCCGGAAGCGAGGAAGAGCGGGCCGAGGGCCGCGCTCGACCAGAGAGGGCGCGCGACCGAGGACCCGAGGAGGATGCCGGTGTAGAGGCCGAGCCCGGCTCCGCCCGCGATCGCCAGCGTCGAGATCGCTCCAGGAAGGCCTCGCACCTCCCTCGAGACGGCCGAGAGGATCCCCACGCCGGAGATCCTGCCCTGGATCGAGTCCGGGGCGTACGCGACGAGGAGCGCGGCGAGCAGCGGGAAAAGGAGGAGCAGGATCCAGGACCCCCAGGACATGGGCGAGGTCCAGACGAACGCCGTGTAGAAGCGGTAGACGTGCGCCTTCATGTCGAGGTCGATGAACAGGAGGAGCATCCCGATCGAAAGGAGCAGCGGCGCGGCGAGCGTACCCCGCCTGATCGAGGCAGGCAGGGCCTTGCCGCGTCCGGCTCTACGCATTGCAAGCCCCGTGAACACCAGCAGTCCCGCCACGAGTCCGCCCAGGAAGAGGTAGCCGGCCACGTCCCATCCCCAGACGTGGAGGGCCGGGTCGATCCCGTCGTGCGCCCGGAGAACGATGGTCTCGTCCATGGTCCTTGCCCCTCCTCACATCAGGTAGAAGACGTGCGGGTCGCAGCCCGACGCCGGGTTGTTGACTTGAACGTGCCTCGATCGCACGAGCCGCGCCACCTCGGACGCGGGATCGTCGAGATCGCCGAAGCTCATGGCCCGGGTCGGGCACGAGTCCACGCACGCGGGCAGGAGCCCGCGCCTCACCCTGTGCGCGCAGAACGTGCACTTGTCCACGAACCCGTCCGGGTGGACGTACCGGGCGTTGTACGGGCACGAGGCCACGCAGGCCTTGCACCCCGTGCACTTCGACCGGTCCACGACCACCAGCCCGCCCTCGATCACCTGGCTCGCGCCTGTCGGGCAGTTGTGGACGGAAGGCGGATTCGCGCAGTGGTTGCACCGCTCCGAGAAGATGTCCCTGGAGAGGTCAGGGAACTCGCCGTGGACCACGTAGCGTAGCCAGTCGCGCGCGAACCCCTCGGGCGTCCGGTTCTCGGTCTTGCACGCGACCACGCAGGCGTTGCAGCCCACGCAGCGAACCGTGTCTATCACCATGGCGTAGCGCATCTCAGGCCTCCGCCGGCTCTATGGACACGAAGTTCACGTTCATGCCCGTCCCGCCCATGAGCGGGTCCACGGCGAAGGCGGTCATCAGCTCGGAGTCGCTCGCCCCGCGGCCAGAGGCTCGCGTCAGGCGGGCGTCCGTGTGGCCGAAGCCGTGCGCGATGTAGCAGCAGTCCAGCCGGATGCCCTCGGTCGCCAGGAGCTTCACCGGGTTCGAGCGCTTGCCGTCCTGGTTCACGAGGACCACGCGCTGGCCGCGCGCGATGCCGAGGCGGCGCGCCACCGACACGTGGATCCAGGCGCTGTTCTCCGGCACGATCTCCGTGAGGATGGGCGCGTTCGTTGTCCTCCCGAACGTGTGGACCGGAACCCTGCCGTAGAGCAGGCGCAGCATGCCCGGGGGAGGCTCGGGGTGCGGCGCGTACGCGGGCACGGGATCCGCGCCAGCGGCCTTCATGCTCTCGGAGTAGAGCTCGATCTTCTTGGACGGCGTGTCGAAGGCGAGCGCGAGCCCGTCCTCCACGAACGCGGGCAGCCCTGGCACTCGCACGAAGCCCTCGCGCCGGAGCTCTGCCCAATCGAGCCCGGATAGCCTGGCCTGCTCCTCGAGGAGCTTCGGGAAGTCGCCGCCCGGCACGGGATCCGTGAGGCCGAGCTTCAGCGACAGCTCGCGCGCGATCCACCAGCCCGGCCTGGAGTCCCCGAGCGGCTGGACGGCCGGCTGCCGCAGGGCGACGAACGGCTCTCGCCACGCGCAGGCGTAGAGGTCGTCGTGCCGCTCGAGGTACGTGCACTCGGGCAGGACCACGTCGGCCCAGCCCGTGATCTCCATGGGCATGGTGTCGATCGCGACCAGCAGGTCGAGCTTCTGGACCGTGGCCCGCAGCCTGTCCGGAGCCGGATAGACGTGCGGCAGGTTCGTGCCGTACACGATCCAACCCTTCACCGGGTAGGGCTTTCCAGTCTCCGTGGCATCCACGATCGCGGTGGTCGTGCCCTCGCCAGAGAAGGGATAGGAACGGTTGACGTCCTGGGGGAGATCCGCGTGAGGCGGCGGAACCGGGGACTTGAGCTCGGGCTTGCCCGGGAAGGCGATGCCGCCCTTCACTCCGTAGTTGCCGAGCAGCGCGTTCAGGATCGCGATGGCGCGCGACCGCTGCGTGTCGTCGCCGTACCAGGTCACGTGGCGGCCCGGGTGCACGATGGAGCGGGGACGGTGCTGCCCGATCGCGCGCGCTGTTTCGACGATCTTCTCGGGCCGGATCCCGGTGATGGGGTAGGCCCACGCCGGGGTGTTCTCTTTCACGGCCTCGCGCAGCTGGTCCAGGCCGATCGCGTGGGCGGCCACGAACGCGGAGTCGTAGAGCACCTCGTAGAGGATCACGTGGATCCAGGCCAGGAGCAGAGCCAGATCCGTGCCGGGCTTCACCGGGAGCCAGTGCCTCGACTTGCCTGCCGCGATCGAGAAGCGCGGATCCACCGTGATGATCGTCGCGCCGCGCGAGACCGCGTCCGCGAAGTCCTGGACCGCTGTGTTGTGCATGTTCTCCCCGAGGTGGCAGCCGATGAGCGCGATGCAGTCGGCGCGGCCCATGTCCACGGGCTCCGGGGAGACCAGCGAGTGGCCGAAGGTGAGGACCCATGCCTCGTCGCGCGGTCCGCGGCACTGGGCGTAGGACGGGGCGGCCGCGTTCGGGGAGCCGAACTCCTTGACGAGCCGCTGGAACATGCCAGAGCCGGTGCCGTGGTAGAAGAGGGCGAGCGCCTCGGCGCCGTGACGTGCCTTGATGTCCTTCATGGAGGTTGCGACCCTGTCGAGCGCCTCGTCCCACGAAACCTCGCGGAAGCGCTGGGTCGTGCCCTTGCCCTCGCGGACGAGAGGCTTCTTCAGGCGATCCGGGTCGTAGAGAAGTCCGGTCCCGCCCAGCCCGCGCGGGCAGAGCATGCCGTTCGAGAGCGGGTGCCTCCCGATCGGGGCGATCTTGGTGACGCGGCCGTCCTTGACGTGCGCCTCGATGCCGCACTTCCAGAAGCAAACCTCGCAGAAGCTCCTCGTGATCTTGCCGTCGGTCATGGGATCGAGGCCGGGGACTTGCCTGCGCCCGTTAGCGTCGCCTCGGCAGGAGCAGCCCTCGAGCGTCGCGCCTCCCACCCCGAGGGCCGCGGCCCCGGCGGCAGTGCCGGCTATCCTTATGAACTCGCGTCTGGTCCACCTTGCCATGCGATGTCTCCAGCATCAGGGATCGTCGGGATCCCTCCATGATCTTCGTAAAGCCCTTCGGGAATACTTGGCAGGAAATCCTTCTCTTTGCAATGGATCGGCGGTGCGGTCGTGAAACGAATCGTTGCAATCGTCCGACACATTTCGTATCATATCGCATGGCCAAGAAGTCGATCTTCGAGATCCCGGGCCTGTGGCGGCTCGTCATGGAGAACGTGTTCGACGGCGTCATGTTCGTGG
>CAZGVR010000145.1:354-8752 GCA_964528945.1 uncultured Myxococcales bacterium | reverse complement strand
GAGCGCGTGCGACGGCCCGAGAGCCTCGAGGACCTGCATGGCGACCGCCACGGCCATGTCCGGCGATACGGGCCCGCGCGTGAGCATGGCGGACAGGGGCTCCCCCTCGAGGTACTCCATCACGGTGAAGAGGACGCCGTCCTCGGTCTGGCCCATGTCGTAGATCTCTACGACGTTCGGGTGCTGGATCATGTTCGCGGCCTGGCCCTCGCGCATGAACCGCTCGCGAAGGACCTCGTCCTGGGCCGCGGTGGCGGGCAGGATCTTCACGACCACGAACTTCTTCACGTAGAGGTGCAGGGCCTTGTAGACGTTGATCCCGCGCGGAGACTTCGAGAGCTTCTCCAGGACCTGGTACCGCCCGGTGATCACCCGTCCGATGAACGGATCCTCTGGTGCCCTGTGTGGCACGCCTTCCCTGGTCTTCGGCATGGACCCCATGATAGATGAAAACGAGGTCGGCAGGTACACCCCAGTCGCGGGGCCATGGGCGGGCTCGAGGAAGGTCAGCCGTTCTTCTTCTGGAAATCCTTCATGAAGTCGACGACCGCCTTCACGGACTCGTAGGAGACCGCGTTGTAGGCGGAGACGCGAATGCCTCCGACTGACCTGTGGCCCTTCAGGCCCTTCAACCCCGCCTTTCCGGCGGCGGCGAAGAACTTCTCCTCGAGCTCCTCGCTCTGCATGCGGATGGTGAGGTTCATCGTGGACCTGCTGCCCGGGTCCATGACCGTGCCGCGGTAGTACCCGCCCGAGGCGTCGACGCAGTCGTAGACGAGCTTGGCCTTCTCGAGGTTCCGCTTCTCCATGACCGCGAGGCCGCCCTCGGCCTTCAGCCACTTGAGCACGAGGCTGACCACGTAGATCGGGAAAACGGGCGGCGTGTTGTGCATGGAGTCCTTGTCGACCTGCACCTTGTACTTGAGCATGGTCGGCAGGTCCGTCCTGCACCTGTCCAGCATGTCCTGGCGGATGATCACGATGGTCACGCCGGCCGGCCCCAGGTTCTTCTGCGCCCCGCCGTAGATCAGGCCGAACGGCTTGGGATCCAGCGGCCTCCAGAAGAAGTCGCTCGACATGTCGCAGACGAGCGGGGTCTTGCCGGCGTCCGGCCACTTCTTCCACTGTGTCCCGCGGATGGTGTTATTGGAGGTGAAGTGCAGGTAAACGGCGTTCGGATCCAGCTTGAGCTCGTCCTGCCGCGGGAGCCGCGTGAACTCCTCGCTCTCGGTCGACGCCGCGACATTGCACTTCGCGACGATCTTGGCCTCCTTGATGGCCGCAGTCGACCACGTGCCCGTGTTGATGTAGTCCGCGCTCTCGCCGGGCTTGAGGAGGTTCATGGGGATCATGAAGAACTGCGAGGACGCCCCGCCGCCCAGGAACATGATTTGGAACTCGGGTCCGAAGCCGCCCAGCTCCCTCAGGAGCGCCTTGGTCTCCTCGTGCATGGCGAGGATGTCCTTGCCGCGATGGCTGGACTCGAGGACGCTCATCCCCGTTCTCTTGTAGTCGAGGAGCTCGTCCCTGATCTGCTCGAGGACGGGAAGGGGAAGGGCCGCAGGCCCAGGGTTGAAGTTGTGAACGCGTGCCATCAGAGCTTCTCCTTTCCGAGTATGTCTACGACCACGTCGCCGATCCTGAGCAGGTTCTCCTTGCTCGAGGCGCCGATGTGCGGCGTCATGATCACGTTTGGCGCTGACAGGAGCGGCGAGTCGGGGGGCGGCGGGTCGCTGGAAAATACGTCGGTCGCGTAGGCCGCGACCTTGCCGGAGGCCAGCGCCGCGGCGAGGTCCTGCTCCACGATGCACTTGCCGCGGGCCGTGTTCACGATGACGACGCCCTTCTTCATCTTCTCGATCGCAGCGACGTCTATCATGTTGCGCGTCGAGTCGACCAGCGGGACGTGCAGGGAGATGTAGTCGGCCTGCTTCCAGATCTCGTCCAGGGAGCCTACCAGGGTCGCGTGCTCGTGGGTCTTCACGAGCGGATCGAAGGCCACGACCTTCATGCCGAAGGCGGCCGCCCGCCTCGCGAGCTCGGTCCCGATGTTGCCCGCGCCGATCAGGCCGAGGGTCTTGCCCAGGAGCTCGGTCCGCTTGATCTCGCTCTTGAGCCACTTGCCTTCCTTCATGGAGTTGTGGGCATGGACGAGCTTGTTCGGCACCGCGATCATCAGCGCGAAGGCCAGCTCGGCCACGGCGATCGACGAGGCCGAGGCCGTGTTCATGACCTTGATGCCCTTGGACTTGGCATGAGGCTGGTCGATGTTGTCGAGCCCGACGCCACCCCGGATGATGAGCTTCACCTTGGCGGCCTTGTCGATGTACTCCTTCGTGCACTTGGTCTTCGATCGCACGAGGATCACGTCGGCCTCGGCCAGCCTCGCGGCGTCGTCCGTCACGTCCCCGAACCTCTTGAGCCTGTCGGGCAGTGACGCGTCGAATGCATCTGCTATCAGGATGAGCATGTCCGTTCCTCCTTCGATATGTCTTCAACCGTCAAGTGTCCGGACGAGCAGTCCGGACTTGAGCTTCGGCTCGAACCATGTCGACTTCGGCGGCATGACCTGGCCCGCATCCGCCACGGAGAATAGCTGCGTGAGCGTGGTCGGGTACAGGGCGAACGCGACCGCCCAGCCCTCGTTCACCCTCTTCTCCAGCTCGCCCAGTCCGCGGATCCCGCCTACGAAGTCGATCCTGGGGTCGGTCCGCGGGTTCTCGATCCCGAGAACGGGGCCGAGGAGGTTCTCCTGCAGGATCGACACGTCCAGCCCGAGCACCGGATCCTTCTCGGGATAGGTGCCCTTCCTGGCGACCAGACGGTGCCACCTGCCCTCCAGGAACATCCCGAACACGTGCGGCTCCCCGGGCTTTGGGCTTGCCGTGGGAGTGACCTCGAACTTGCCGCATATTGCGTCGATGAAGGCCTGCGGCTTCAGCCCGCGGAGGTCCTTCACCAGGCGGTTGTAGTCCATGATCCTCAGCTGATCGTGGGGGAAGAGCACGGCGAGGAAGTAGTTGTACGGCTCGTCCCCGCGATGGCCGGGGTTGGCGGCCTTCCGCATCTGGCGCACCCGGGAGGAGGCAGCGGACCGGTGGTGCCCGTCGGCGACGTAGAGCGTGGGGATCCGGGCCATTCCCTCCATGACCGAGCGCTCGTCCGCATCGTCGAGGATCCACACCCGGTGGAAGACCTTGTCGGACGCCTGGAAGTCGTAGGTCGGCTTGCCCGCGTCGCGGACGCGATCCATGATGCGCGCCAGCTCCCGGTCCGATCTGTACGCGAGGAACACCGGCCCGCCCGTGGCGTTCAGGGTGTCGATGAGCCGGGCCCTGTCAGCGACCTTGTCGGGCTTGGTGTGCTCGTGCTTCTTGATCGCGTCAGCGTCGTACTCGTCCACCGAGGCCGCGGCCACGAAGCCGGCCTGGACGTGGTCGCCCATCTGCTGCTCGTACAGGTAGATCCTGGGCCTCTCCTCGCGGATCATGACTCCCTGCTCCACGAGCCGCTCGAGGTTCTGGCGAGCCTTCAGGTACACGTCGTCCGAGTGGGGATCCTTGCCGGGCGGAAAGTTGATCTCGGCCTTGTTGATCCAGAGGTACGAGATCGGGTTGCCCTCGGCCATCTGGCGCGCCTCCTCCGAGCTGATCACGTCGTAGGGAGGAGCCGCCACCTTCTCGACCAGATCGGGCCTTGGCCTGAGTGCCCTGTAGGGCTTGATGACAGCCATGGACCGTATCGGTAGTACACCCGCATGCCGCGGTCAAGCGCGGCCGAGTGCACGAATGTCAGCGATTGTCCGTGACCGCTGGCGGCTCCATGCCGAGGCCCTTCAGCACCTCGGAAATGCCGACCCGCTCGACGAAGCGCGACGCCCGCTCCCTCTTGTTCCCGGCCGCCTTCCACATGGCCACGAACGCCTTCGAGATCTCGACGACGCGGTCGTCCTCGACGTCGATCGCCACCACGTCGCCGATCCTGGGCTTCTGGCCCGAGTTGCCTCCGACCACGACGGTCCACCCCGACTTCTTGGCGTACACGCCCAGGTCGCGGACGAACCCCTCGGCGCAGCAGAACGGGCAGCCGGAGACGCCCATCTTCATCTTCGCTGGCAGGGCAGTGCCGGCGAACTCCCTGTCGAGCCGGCCGGCGAGCTCGAGCGAGTCCCTGACTCCGAACCTGCAGACCGTGGAACCGGGGCACGCCTGCACGTAGTGGAAGCAGAGCTCGACCGCCCTGCCGATCTCCATCCCCAGGTCCTTCCACACGGCCTCGACGTCGTCGGGACGGACGCCGATGAGCGCGATGCGCTGGCCGGACGTGATCTTCATCGTCGGGATCGAGTGCTCCCTGGCGACCCGGGCGATGAGCTCCAGCACGTCCGGCGTCACGAGCCCCATGGGCGTCCTCGGGACCACCGCGTAGGTCTTCCTGTCCCTCTGGATGAACGCGCCGAGCGGGGTCTCGATCGGCAGCTTCTCCCCCTTCGCTCATGCAGCACTTGATAACCCGCCCGGCCAGGGCCGCGCAAGACCCGCGCCCCCCAGAGGGGGCGGCCTCACTTGCGGAATCCCGGCTCCGGTGCTAAACGGGGCGCATCCGGAGTGCCCCGGGCGGGCGAAAAGAGAGGTGGACGATGGACGCAGGCAAGAAGAAGGAAGACGTACTCCGCAAGCTGCACGACTCTGGAACAGACACGATCTGGTTCTGGTTCTCCGATATCCTGGGCCGCATCCGCGGCGTGTCGACCTCCCTCGCGGAGGCGGAGGACGCGTTCGACGGCGGCATAGGCTTCGACGGGTCGAGCGTCGAGGGGTTCGCCAGGATCCACGAGAGCGACCTCATGGCCCATCCGGATCCCGACACCCTGGCGTGGCTCCCTTCCCAGGGCGGCGATGGCGGCCCGCGCGCGGCCCGGTTCATATGCGACCTGTACACTCCCTCCGGGGAGCCCTACCCCGGCGACCCCCGCCAGGTGCTCCGCAACCAGGTCGCGAAGCTCGAGGCCAGCGGCAGGACGTTCTACGTGGGCCCGGAGATGGAGTTCTTCCTGTTCAAGGACTTCGAGTCGCGCGAGATGCTCGACTCGGCCGGCTACTTCGACGCCTCGGTCTCGGGCGAAGGAGTGACCTTCCGCCGCTCAATGGTACGGGCGCTCGAGTCGACGGGGATCAGGGTCGAGTACGACCACCACGAGGTCGCGCCCAGTCAGCACGAGATCGACGTGCGCTACGCGGACGCCCTGACCATGGCCGACACGGTCCTCACGATACGCTTCATCGTCAAGCAGATCGCGCACGGGATGGGCGCGCTGGCCACGTTCATGCCCAAGCCCGTGCAGGGCATCAACGGGTCGGGCATGCACTGCCACCAGTCGATCTTCGAGGGTGACCGCAACCGCTTCTACGACCCCTCGGATCCGTACCACCTGTCGGCCATGGCGCGCTCGTACATCGCCGGGATCCTGGAGCACATCCGCGAGATCACGGTCGTGCTCAACCAGCACGTGAACAGCTACAAGCGGCTGGTGCCGGGGTACGAGGCGCCCGTGTACATCTGCTGGGCCAGGAAGAACCGCTCGACCCTGGTGAGGGTGCCTCGCATCCGCGTGGGACGCGAGAAGTCGGTCCGCATCGAACTGCGCTCTGCCGATAACGTCTGCAACCCCTACCTGGCGTTCTCGCTCATGCTGGCCGCTGGCATGGACGGCGTGGAGCGGAACCTCGCGCTCGCGGATCCGGTGGAGGCCAACATCTTCCAGATGACCGTGCTCGAGCGCGACGAGAGGGGCATCCGCACGCTCCCCGAGGACCTCTACGACGCCCTCCGCCAGGCCGAGGGAAGCGACCTGGTCAAGAGGACACTCGGCGACCACATCTTCCAGAAGTTCATCGAGAACAAGGTGATCGAGTGGGACCAGTACCGCCAGGCGGTCACGGACTGGGAGATCAAGTCCTTCCTGAAGATCCTGTGATCAGGCCGCCCCGCCGGCCCCGCCAGAGCCGCCCCTGCCCCGCTCTATGAAGTCCAGGATGATCCGGTTGTTCTCGTGGATCCCGTCCGGCAGGCCGTCCCACTCCCACTCGAAGGCGCCGTCCACCCAGTCCTCGATGTCGCTCTCCTTCCTCGTGAAGGGCGGGAACCTGGCGTTCTCGAAGCCCGGCACGTCGACCCAGTACCCGCTGAAGACCAGGTGGGAGGTCGAGGCCTCCTCGTCGTCGGGCTGGATGCGGCTCGACAGCCTGTCCAGCCGCAGAGGCAGGAGCCGGTAGGGGAGGAACGACCTGCCGGACATGGATTGAGGCACCAGGATCTGGTCCGCAGAGATGCCCTCGCCCGTGTCGCGGCCGCGGCCCTCGCCCAGGCCGAGGATCGTCCTGTGGAAGTACCCTGCAGCTTCCCTCAGGAGGGAGATCGAGTACTCCCCGCTCGTGGGGTAGAGCGCGTGCGACCGCTCGGCCACGGCCACGACCGGATGCAGGCCCACCCTCGCATTGGATGGGTGGGCGTACGGCATTCGGATGCGCCCTTGCGTCCACATCCTGAGCTTGTCCAGGAAGAAGATGGTCTGGTTCTCCAGGTGGCCGGAGATCACCATGGAGGCCGGATCGCCCTCGCCCTCGAACACCAGCACCATGCTCTCCCTGTCGAACACGTGCGGGCCGACGCCCGTCTTCCGGGCGAGCCCGGACTTGGGGTCGAACGCGTAGAAGGTATGGTAGTTGATGAAGAAACGGCCCCTCTCGCGATCCTCGATGTAGGAGTAGTATACCGTCGATCGCTCCCGCTCCCTGCCTATCCTCGTGAAGACCGACCTCTTCATCCCCGAGAAGGAGAAGTCCAGCAGGCACTCCCTGTGGCCGCTCATCCTCATGAACTCGCCCAGCCTCCCGACCGGGATCTCCTCCTTGCCGAACACTGTCTTCACGTGCACGTGCTCGCCGCTCTCCCGGAGCGTGGGGTGCCCGAGGAGGTCGCGCAGCGACATGGGGAACTGCTCCTCGCCCTTGCTGAAGACCAGGATCGGGGCGTACGTCCTGGCCAGGGCGTCGATGCGCTCCCAGCTCCTGTCCAGATCGTTCTGCAGGAACACGTCCTGCCGCCAGATCTGCACTTCCCGCCCGGCCGACCGGGCACGCACGGTCACCTCCCAGAGGCCGTCCGGATGCTTCCCCCTCTCGAACACCATGGTGAAGCGCGGGTCCTCGGGATCGATGCGGCCCTCGATCCGCCGCTCGCCCCGATCCGCGCTCCAGGTCAGCTCGAACGGCCCCTCGAGGTCGAACGCCTCCCGCACCTCGGCCGGGTGCGTCTTGAGGGCGCGCATCTCCACCATCATGATGCGCTCCCCCCGGCTGCCCTCGACGTTCGACACCAGGTCGAACATGGCCGGAAACCCTCTGTCGTCCATGGGTGGCGATTGTACAACCGCCACCCTCGCGTGCACAGGTGTCGCGTCCAACCGATTCCCTTGCGGCCACCGCCGGATTGGGGAGATACTGTGGAGGATGTCGTCACCGGCCCGGAGCGTGCACTTCTGCCCGAAGTGCGACAAGGAGGCGGAGCCAAGGGCCGCGGCCTGCCGCAACTGCGGCCTGCACCGGCCCGACAAGGGCTGGCCGCGAGACACGTACATCGGCGCGGTCATCGCCGACAAGTACCTGGTCATCGAGCGCATCGGCCGCGGCGGCATGGGATCGGTGTACCTTGCCGAGCAGACGTGGCAGGGGTCGTCCCTGGGACGGGTGGCGGTGAAGGTCCTCCAGCCCATGGGCACGGCGATGGAGCAGGAGATCCTCAGGAAGAAGTTCGTGACCGAGGCCGGGTTCGCCCGGCTCTTCGATAGCCCCCACATCATCAAGGTCTACGACTTCGGCATCTGGCAGGGCGAGACCTACATGGCCATGGAGTTCCTCCGCGGGGAGACCCTGGACGACCGGCTGTTCAGGGTCGAGACGCTGCGCACGCCGCTGGCCCTCGACATCGCGCGCCAGATCGCCGAGGCCCTGGTGGAGGTCCACCGCCACGATGTCATCCACCGCGACATCAAGCCGGAGAACATACTGCTCCTCCAGGTCGAGGGCCGCGACTTCGTGAAGATCCTGGACTTCGGGATAGCGAAGCGCATAGATCCGCGCGACGACAAGTCGTCGACGCGCATCGGGACCCCGGCCTACATGCCGCCCGAGCAGGGCACGGGCGGCGCGGTGGACGTGCGCGCGGACCTGTACTCCCTCGGGATCCTCCTCTGGGAGTGCCTCGCGGGCGAGACGCCTCCCCCCTTCGCCGGCCTCGACTTGAGCGAGGACGGCTCGCGCCTGGACATGGCCCAGCGCGACATCCGCAAGGTCCGGCCCGGCATCCACGAGGACCTGGCGCGGCTCGTGAACTCCAT
>CAZGVR010000145.1:0-344 GCA_964528945.1 uncultured Myxococcales bacterium | reverse complement strand
AGTCGGTGGTCGAGACGCTGAAGAAGCTCGGTGCCGACCTGCCGGACGTCGTCGAGCGCAAGGACGCGACCGCTTCACGCGCCGACATGCTGCTCGCCGAGACCTACGCGGCCGAGCCCGAGCGCCGCCCGCGCGGCGACGATGCCGGAGAGCGGCAGGCCAGGCGCAGGCCCGCACGGCCGCGCCCCTCGACCGCGCAGGAGGAGGGATCGCCCGGCTTCCCGCCCGCGTTCCGAAAGGCGGGGATCCTCGTCGCCATCCTCGGGGTGCTCGCGATCGGCGACTGGATCTACATGCACTACGTCTCGGGAGGGGGGAGCCTCTGGGAGCTCTTCCGCCCGCAC
>CAZGVR010000144.1:2189-8802 GCA_964528945.1 uncultured Myxococcales bacterium | reverse complement strand
GGGCTCGATCCGGCCGGCGACTGGAGCGGTGACCACCCGGGCGAACCGGGCGGCGACGGTACTGGCGATCCTTCTTCGGATCCGTCGGGCGATCCGCACGGCGACACGGGCGGCGACACTGGCACGGACTGGATCATGGAGGACCCGCCGTTCCCGGTCTCGTGTCCGCTCTCGCAGATCCCTACGGATCAGGTGATCCCTCTCGACGTCCTCGTGGTCGTGGACAGCTCGCGCTCCATGTCAGAGGAGCAGGCCAACCTGGCCGCGAACTTCCCGGGCCTCATCCGCGAGATGCTCACGCCGCCCGTGGATCCGGTCACTGGCAGACCCAGGCACTTCCCGGTCGCGGACCTGCACATCGGCGTGGTGTCCGTGGACATGGGAACCGGCGGGTACGTTGTCGATACGTGCACCGACCCGGTGGACGGCGACGACGGGGTCCTCCTTCACGCGCCTAACCCCTCCCTTCCGGGCTGCGACCCCACGTACCCGGCCTACCTTTCGTACGACGCCGATCTTGCGGCCGAGGGTGACATCGACCGTCTCGCCTCCGGCTTCGGCTGCATAGCCACGCTGGGCACGAACGGATGCGGGTTCGAGCAGCAGATGAAGGCCGCGGCCCGCGCTCTCGCGCACGCTGCGCCCGGCGGGCCGAACGCCGGGTTCCTGCGCTCCGGCTCGGTGCTCGCGATCCTGTTCGTGACCGACGAGGAGGACTGCTCGGTCCTCGACCCCTCGATCTTCGACACGGCGGACGCCACGCTCGGCCACCTGAACCTGAGGTGCTTCCGCTACCCGGAGATGGTCCACCCCGTCGCCACCTACCTGGAGGCGTACCTCGCCGCGCACCCGATCGAGAGGCTCTACATGGGCGCGATCGTGGGCGTGCCGCAGGTCCCGGAGTGCGTGGGAGGCGGCGAGGCCATCGGCGGCTGCCTCCTCGAGCCCTTGATGCAGGAGGAGATCGACTATATCGACCTCACGAGGCTCCGCTACTCGTGCACGTCCGCCACGAGCCAGTCCACGCCGCCGCGCAGGTTCGTTGCGCTCGCGCAGGCAATGGGCGATCACTCGCTCGTGGGCTCCATATGCTCTGGCGACTTCTCGCCGTTCGTGGGCGACCTGACTGTCAGGCTGCAGCACGGGGTCGACGAGTCGTCCTGGCACCCGCCCGACCTGCAGCTCATCGCCGACCCGTACGACCCGTGCCACTGCGACGCCTCGTGCCTGCTCATCGAGATGCCGACCGACGACCGTCCGTGCCCTGCGGACAGGACCTGCTACGAGGCGGCCGGGCCCGGCACGGGCTGCACGTTCGCAGACATGGACGGCGTGCGCCGCTCGCTCTGCGTGATCCCGCAGGCAGGGTCGCGCATGAAGGGCTGCGTGTCCTCGGACCCGTTCGACTGCGAGTCGCCCACGGCCGTGCACATCGCGGACGGCGAGGGCTGGTACTACGTGCCCACGGGCGAGCCCGGCTCCCAGATCGCCTGGAACGGCGACATCCTCCCGACCCCGGGCGCCGACCTCTTCATCGCGTGCTGCCCATGAGCCGGCGAAGCGCTCGCGCTTCTCATGCCAACCGAGTTGACCGTCATGCAAAGTTCGTTGGCTTCGAGTAGTACGCGTCTGCGTCGAAGCGCCTGCGTCGAAACGTCTGCGTCTCGACCGCGCGACGGCCAGTCGGTAGAATGGCGCCGTGGCAAAGGACCTGGAGGAGAGGCTCGTCAAGCTGCTGCTGCCTCATCCCCTGACGCTCCTCGTGGACAGGGTCCTTTCCGCGGACAACCCGGACGCC
The DNA here is from genome assembly GCA_964528945.1 of uncultured Myxococcales bacterium. Lineage (GTDB taxonomy): Bacteria > Myxococcota_A > Polyangia > DRWM01 > DRWM01 > CAZGVR01. The sequence continues at coordinate 7,004 of CAZGVR010000144.1, read as the reverse complement.
TCCCACGAGGATCTCCTCAACGCCTGGGAGGCTGCGATCAAGCTGTCCGCATGCTGCATGTGGGCGGTGCGGCGCTCTCTCTCGATACCCTCCGCGGAGTTCGATCGCCAGTGCCGGGGCCTGGTGAACCCGTCGTTCGGTCACTGGGTCGGGATGCTCAGGGAGGGACACAGGATCCTCGCCGGGTGCACGGGCGCCGAGGCGCAGGCCCTCGATCCCCTCGTGTCGGGGCTTGACGCTAGGATCGATGCCGGGGAATCGCTCCCGACCGTCGCAGAGAGGCTCACCAGGCTCGCCGGCAAGCGGATAGAGCTGGGCAGCAGGAGCGTGCTCGGCCTCCTGCAGGCTCTCCCCGCGTACCGCAACGCCACCAAGGGCCACGAGCAGCGCGACTCCGCCTTCAGGCAGGACAGCGTCGTCCCGCTCCTCGAGGGGCTCGTCTCGTATCTCGAGGCGTGCCCCCCGCTCGGCGCCTACACGCTCGTGGTCGTCCACTCCCTGGAGCTCACGGACGGCGGGTGCCGCGTCCGCATGGCCAGGATGCACGGGCACGGGCAGCCGCTCGAATCCCGCGAGGTGTCGCGGCCGACGGGCGAGAGGCTGCGGAAGGGCCACCCGTACCTCTTCCTCGGCCCGGAGTTGTTCGTGCCCCTCTTCCCGATCGCGGCCGCCGAGCGTGCCGGCGACGTGTGGCGCCTCGGCTGGATCAAGCAGAAGATCAGGGATCCCAGGTTCGCCTTCGACGCGTACACCTCGGGCAGCTTCCAGGTGAAGCTCGACACGGCCGACTATCTCGCCCTGCTGGGCGGGGACGGCGAGGCGCATGAAGCCGGGCTCTCCGACGAGGTCCTCGGGCTGGATCCGTGGCGCGGCCTCCCGGCGTACGACGAGGCCCACTCGCCGGTCTTCTTCGGGCGGGAAGAGGAGATCGAGCGCGCCGTCTCGCGCCTGTTCCCGCACGGCTGCATCGTCGTGTGCGGCGCGAGCGGCTCCGGCAAGTCCTCCCTCGTGCGCGCCGGGGTCGTCCCGCGGCTGCGCGATGCGGCCGAGTCGGCCGGCAGGCCGCTCTCGCTCGTCGATCTGATCCCCGGCGCATCCCCCATGGAGTCGCTCCGCCAGTCCCTGCGCCGCGCGAGCCCCGGCAGCGGCGTGGACGCGGCCGCCTGGTGGCACCTCGTGGATCAGCAGATCGGCAGGAAGCCGTCCTCCGACGAGGCTGGCGGCCTCGCCTCGCTCGTCCAGTTCATCGCCGTCAACGGGCGGAGCCCGGTCGTCCTCGTGGATCAGCTCGAGGAGATCGCGACGATGTGCCCGGACGCGGGCGAGCAGGCGCGTTTCCTGGACGGGCTGGCCGATCTCGTGAGGCGGCTGGGGGACATCCAGGCGACCGTCCTCGTGACGGTCCGCGCCGATCTACTGGGGCCGCTCCTGCGCCACGAGGGGTTCCGCGCGCTCGCGCAGGAGCGCTTCTTCCCGCTCGGCGGCATCGACCGGGAGAGGCTCCAGCGCATCGTCACGGATCCCGTCCGCGGCCGCAACGTCACGCTGGATCCCGGCTTGCCGGAGGTGATCGCCGGCGAGGTGGGCGACGAGCCTGGGAGCCTTGCTCTCCTGAGCCAGGTCCTGCGGACCCTGTGGGAGGACCGGGCGCTCTTCGGCAACAGGCTCACCAAGCAGGGGTACGAGGCGGCCGGCAGGGTGGACGGTGCCCTGCGGAAGCAGGCGAAGGACGCACTGGCTGAAGTCGAGGCCCTCCCGAAGGAGGGCCTCGGCGGTCCGGCCGCCGGGGCCCTCGACAGGATCATGCTCCAGCTCGCCTACGTGACGGACGAGGGCACGTTCTCGCGCAGGCGGACGACGATGGGGAGCGTGTCCGCGGCGACAGGGCTCGACGAGAGCATCGTCCGCTCGATCGTCGGCCCGTTCGTTTCGCGGCGCCTCCTCGTCCTCGGCGCCGCGGGCGATGATCCGGGCGAGGACGGGGCCTCCGAGAGCGTCGAGGTCGCCCACGAGGCCCTGCTCGCCGCATGGCCCCGCCTGTCCGATCTCCTCAAGGAGAGGAAGGAGGTCCTGGGCCTGCGGCAGGAGATCGAGAAGGCGTCGTCGGCATGGGCGCGATCGGGCCGTCGCCGGGAGCTCTGGAGCGACGCGACCTCGAGGCTCAGGCTGGCCGAGGAGATGGTCGCCGCCGGCAAGCTGGACCTTGGAGACCAGGAGAGGGGTTTCCTGGCCGCGAGCCGGGGCGGCGTGCGGCGCGGGAAGCAGCTCGCCGCCCTCGTCATGGTCCTCCTGGTCGTCCTCGCCGCCGCCGCCAGCCTCTCCTGGTGGCGTTCGGAGAGGGCCCTCGAGGAGGCGGAGCGGCGCACGGCCGAGGCGGAATCCCGGCGCCGCGAGGCCGCGCGGAACCTGTCCGAGGCCCTGATGGAGAAGGCGAGGGTCGCGGCCGAGGCGGACGAGGACATGCTGGCCCGGGTGCTGGCCGCGGCAGCGCTCGAGCAGTCGGATCTCGCGGGCGGTCGCAGCCCGGACGGCGTCCGGATGCTCGTCGATCTGTCGCGGCACCCCATGCCGGAGCTGCTGTCGCGGACGCAGCCCGGCTACGCCTGCAGCAGCCTGGCCTACTCCCACGACGGCAGGACCCTTGCGTGCGCTCGGCCCTGGGCCAGCCTCGTGCTCTGGGACCTGTCGACCGGCGCCGAGACGCACCTCGCGACCGATCGCCCGGGCGAGCTGGACGAGATCGCCTTCTCGCCCGACGACGCCGCGATCGCGCGGGGTGACGGCCGTTCGGTCGTGATCTTCGACTCGGGGACGGGCGAGAGGAAGCGGATCATCCGCGGGCACGAGGATCCGCCGGAGAGGATCGCATTCTCGGCCGACGGCAGGAGCCTGATCACCGCGACCGAGTACGCGGTCCGCGTCTGGGACGCATCCACCGGCAAGCTGATCCGCACGAGGCAGATCCGGGGCAGGGACTCCGCGGGCGGCGACTTCCCGGTCGCGTTCTCGCGGGCCGGGGACCGGTTCGCGTCGAGGGACCTCGACGATGCCGGCATCCACGTCTTCGCCGTGGCCGACATGGGCCTCGTGGCGTCCAGGCCGGCCTCGGGTCCGAACGCAGATCCGTCGCCGGCAGGCGACGACGGCGTTCTCTCCGTCGCCTTCTCGCCGGATTCGAAGCTGATCGCAGTCGGCCTCGAAGGCGGCGCCGTGGACCTGTTGGACGGAGCGACGTTGATGCGTGCCTCCACCATCCCGGGCGCCGGCAAGAAGAGCACTGCGCTCGCCTTCTCTCCAGGAGGCGATCTCCTCGCGTCCGCCGGCATCGACGGCACCTTGAGGATCTGGGACGTGAGGACCACGGCCCTGCTTGCGAAGGTCAGGGCGAGCGGTTGGGAGGCGGTCACGGCTCTTGCATTCTCTCCTGACGGAAGCCAGATCGCGAACGCCGCGAGCGACGGGATCGTGAGGCGGTGGAGCCTCGCCTCGACCCGCAGGACGAGGGTGTTCGGCAGCAAGCCGAATCCCGCATCAACGATCATCTCGCCGGACGGCACGCGGGTCGCACGCGTCCTCGCGTCGACGATGCCCGCTGGGACCCTCGAGCTCAGCCTGATGTCGACCGGCGAGGTCCTGGAGGCCGGCCTCGGAAATGCGAGGCTGGTCGCCGATCCCGCGTTCTCGCCGGACGGAGGCATGATAGCGACGGCGGATGCGGAGGCCGGCATCCGGCTGTGGACAGTTTCGGGTGGCGTCGATTCGACGGCTCCGCGCACCCTGGTATCGAGGACCCTCGCACCGGCGTCCGGGCGCATTCCGTCCGAGGTCTTGTTCGCCTCGGACGATCTGCTCGTGGGGCTGATCGGGGGCGGAAAGGAAGGCGACTCGGTCGCGGCCTGGCGGGTCGACACGGGCGAGGAGGTCTACGGCGAGCCGCTGCATGCGGTCCCCGTGCCCGAGCCCGGCGCTGCAGGCCCCGACGCATCCATGGCCGATACGCCGGCCGTACCTCCGACCGATGCCGTCGATGCGGTGAAGGAAAAGGCCGGGAAGTCGAACGTGATCGTGCTCGACGAGATGGTCATCCAGGGCGCGGCCGTGCCAGGCATCGGAAGGCTCGCGATCTCGCATGACGGGAAGACGGTCGCCTTCGCTGCCCGTGATGGCTCCGTCCATCTACTGGACTCGGCCTCGGGAAGGGGGATCCGCGAGATGGATGCCGGTGCCTCGAAGGTCGTGGCGGTCTCGTTCGTGCCGGGCGGCAAGGAGATCGTGTCGTGGGCCTCGGACGGGACGGTCGTGACGTGGGACCTCGATTCGGGCAGGGAGGTCCACCGGCACCAGGTCGTGACTGATTCGTGGGAAGGGGATATCCCGCATGGCCGCGTACTGGCGCCGTGTCCCCCGACGGAAGGTGGATCGCGAGCACCGATGGATACGACGTGAAGCTCATGGATGCCGGGGACGGGCAAGAGGTGGTCTCGATCCGGTTCTACGAGCAGCGGTCATCGCCCTACTTCGACGAGCCTCTCTTCAGCCTGTTCCTTGCGAGGAGCACGGGCGGCAAGGACGAGTACTTCGCCCCGTTCGACCTGTCCGTGCCGTCCGCTTCGGGCGCCCAGCTTCGATCGTGGGTGGAGCGCGATACTGGCCTCGTCCTGGTCGGGTCGTCAGTCGAGGACACGGGGAAGGGCCGCGGTCCTGGATGGGCATTCCCGGGCACGGACGAGTGCGATGATTCGAATCCTGACGGATGTCTTGCGCTCGGTCACCTCTGGATGGATGCAAAGACCGGGCCCTTCGACGTGGGCAGGT
>CAZGVR010000144.1:0-2179 GCA_964528945.1 uncultured Myxococcales bacterium | reverse complement strand
AGGTCCCGGTCCTTCTTCGAGCGGGCCTGCCTCGCCGGGATCGACGAGGGTTGCATCGATCTCGCGGGCTTCTACACGGGCTTGCACGGCTTCTACCTGGCGGTCGGCGACCCGGGAAGCACGGGCATGAAGTTGACGGTCGGCAGGCTCTCGGGCGTTCTCGAGGCATGTTGCTCGAAGGGCAATGCCGCGTGCTGCGGTATGCGCGGCGAGTTGCTGCTTCACGGCTCGTCTGGCGGTACCGAGTTCGGCCCGGGAAGGGAGAAGAAGGCGGTCGAGTCGTTCCAGGCCGCATGCGACAAGGGCTTGAAGGAGGCATGCGTCGGCGCGGCCTTCGCGTTCCACGAAGGCGTGGGCGCGACCAGGGACCTCGCGGTTGCCGAGAGGCTCTACTCGAAGGCCTGCGATCTGGGCGATCCCAGAGGGTGCCGGAGCCTGGCGTTCATGTATTCGAGCGGCGAATCGGGGCAGCAAGGTCACGAGGCCGGACAGGAGCTCTACGAGAAGGCATGCGACATGGGCTTGGCCGACGCGTGCAGCGGCGCGGGCTGGGGCCTGTTGGGAGAGGGCAGGGCCGCGGACGCCGACGGCCTCTTCCGCAGGGCGTGCGATGCCGGCTCGGGCATCGGGTGCTTCAACCTCGCCCAGCAGGAGTACTTCGTCCGCGCCGACGCGCCTGCCGCGCTGGACCTGTTCCGGAAGGGCTGCGACCTCGGCTTCCTTCCCGCATGCGTCGCAGAGGCCGCCCTCATGATCCCGTCGGATGTCACGAACGCCCTCCTCCTCGGCGACCGCATGCTGGAGGACATGACGGGCGTCCAGGCCGCCGAGCTCGACGAGGACGGCGAGGCCTGCCTCTGGTTCTCCCGCTTCTTCGCCCTGGCAGGACGCGCCGGGACGGCGGCCGACTATCGCCGCCGCGGCCTCGAGCGGCTGGACGCCGGGTGCGCCGCCGGCGACAAGGCCTACTGCCTGATCCGCGACCTCATGACCTCCGGCGGATCCAAGGGTCCGTGAGTCCCCGATCTCCCAGCCTCGGCCTCGACCTGACGCCTTGCCTCGCGCCGGCAACCCTGGTTAGATGGTGCCGGGGCATGGGATGGTGCAAACGATGGGATACGTGTTCGAGCCCTCCGATCTTCACGCGATCTCCCGCAAGGGGATGGGGCTGGGCACGCCGGAGATGTTCGAGGTCGTGATCGCGGCGCTCGAGCAGCGCTACCCCGGGCGCATACACCCCACCCGGCGATGGATCTTCAACAACGCGGGCGGCGCAATGGGATCGCTGATGCTGCTCCATGCGTCGCTCTCCGAGTACCTCGCCTTCTTCGGCACGCCTATCGGCACCGAGGGGCACTCGGGCCGCTACCTGGCCGACGTGTACGACATGGTGATGGCCGGAGAGATGTGGTGCTTCGTCGAGGGCGAGGTCGATCGAGTCGTCTACGGGCCTGGCGACATGGCCTGCCTCGACTCCCACCGGGCAAAGGGCTACAGGATTCCCGACTCGACCTGGATGCTGGAGTACTCGAGGGGCCTCATCCCGACCATGATGCCCTTCGGCCTCCTGGACGTGGTCACGTCCACGCTCGACTACCGCTCCCTTGGAAGGACCGTCTTCGACTACGGTCGTCTCGTGGTCAGGGGCTGGATCGGCAGATAGGAAAAAGGGGGGAGCCAGGTGCCTTGTGGATCGACGGTTGGCTGGATTTCGACGGTCCGGGAGCGGCTGCGGCGCCAGCAACGGCCGCGCCTGCCTGGCCTGCCTGGCCTGCGTGGCCTGCAGGCCTGCGCCGTCCTCGTTGCCCTTGCCGCCGCGTGCGGCGCATGCACAATGACCAGGCACGGGCTGTCCGGCGTGTACGCCAGGGCCTACGATCCGGTCGCCGGGAAGTACGTCTCGCTGAAGGACGATCTCTTCGGCTTAAGGGCCGCGCTCACGGGCCTGTGGGAGCCGCAAGTCTTCGGAGAGGCCGTGGGCTTCGAGATCCTCCTCGAGGGTCCGCACGTCCCTGGCAGGCTGCCCGTCCTGCTGGTGCATGGCCTCTTGAGAGGGCCGCGCTCTCTCGAGGCGCTCGGAGAAGGCCTGGACCGCGAGAGGTTCGAGCCCTGGTACGCGTACTACCCGGCAGGGGCCGGCATCGAGCTTCGTCGCCTCGATAATCGGCGTGTTGCCGAT
>CAZGVR010000143.1:0-8829 GCA_964528945.1 uncultured Myxococcales bacterium | reverse complement strand
GAGATCTGCCTCGATGGCATCGACGAGGACTGCGACGGAGAGAACGACACACCCATGCTCATGTTTGCGGGCACCATCGTGTCACACAACTACCTCGATCCTTATTACGGCGGTGTGGATACCAATGCGGAGTTCGGCCTCGCCTGGACCGGTTCCGCGTTCGGGATCGCTTTCGATTGGTTGGACATCTCAAGGGGCTGCCCGACACTCTACTGTTCGGATGGCATCCTCCTGTCCACACTGACCCCTTCGGGTGATCCATGGACCGGACCCGTGATGGTCATGGAAACGGGGGTGCAACCAGAGCTTCTGTGGGCCGGTGGCGAGTTCGGTCTGCTTGGCAATGCCGGCGGCTGGAACCGGGAGATGCTCCGCGTTTCTCCGGACGGGTCCTCGACCATGTCGCTGGCCGATGTCGATGGCATCCCCGTCGCTGCATGGACCGGCAGCACGTTCGCGATGTCATGGGTGGACGGTGGTGTTCCTTGCTCGCTTCTCTTTGCAAAGAGTGACGGTTCCGTGCCATCTCCCGAAACCGTGGTGACGGTGATGACGGGAGATGCATGCATATATCCCACTTCCCTGGCATGGACGGGAAGCGTCTTCGGCATTGCCGTGAAGATGACGGGAGGAAGAGCGGGATTCCTGACCATTGACGCCGAGGGCCTTCCTCTCCGGGATCTGGTCGAGCTCACGGACCTGTACTGCGATCGTGGCCCGCTCGTTCACTGGACTGGCCGCGAGCACCTGGTGACCTGGATCGAGCATCAGACCGGACCGTACGACCCATCAAGCATCATGCTCTCACGGCTGGACGGGGAAGGAGCCGCGATCGGTGAGAAACGAACGATCGCTGATGGATACATGGATGTCGATGCCGCATGGACCGGCAGCGAGCTCGGTATCCTGGCCCACACCGAATCCGGAAACGAATGGCGTTTCCTGACCGTACGTCCCGATGGCGCAATGGCCGATCCTTGGCTTACGGTGGAACACAGTTTTTGGCACCTGCCGCTTTCCATTTCCTGGACCGGCAGCGAGCTCGGTGTGGCATGGGAGCACATTCCCCCAAGCATTCCAGGAGACCACTACCTGGTCTTCAACCGCATCGGCTACTGCCAGTGACATGGCCGCGGGTGCAGGGCCGGGCGGCGCCACGCCACGGTCCGCCTTTGAAACTTCCTGCCGTCAGGGAGCACATCACACTATATGTTGCGATTCCAGGCGTGGATGCTGGGCGCCGGGGTCCTGGTCCTCTCCGTGGTCGTCGTCTTCCTCGAGCTGCTCGGCATGAGGCTCCTGTCGTTCATGCTCTGGCACCACCTGGCCTACATGGCGCTCTCGGTGGCCATGCTGGGCTTCGGGGCGTCCGGAGCATGGCTCGAGGCCTTCCTGCGGAAGCGCGATCCTTTCACCTCGATAGCCTTCTCGGCGACCCTCTTAGGGCTGACCTCGGTCGCCGGATTCGTCCTGCTGACCCGCGTGGGGCTCGACACGTTCGAGATGGGCTGGCCGAAGATCCTGAAGCTGGGCCTCTACTACGCGGTCCTCGTGGTCCCGTACTTCTTCGCCGCGCTCGGGCTCGGCTTCATGTTCGTCGAGATAGGGCTAATGCAGAAACTCGTCCTGTTCCTCGGGCATCCGGCTGGCTCGATCTCCGTGACCCTGGCCTCCATGCTGGCCGGCAGCGGGCTCGGGAGCCTGCTGGCCGGCAGGCGCGGGAGGCCCGTTCCGATCAAGCTCGCGGCGGCTGGCGCGGCCGTTGCCGCGCTGCTGCTCGTGTATGCGTTCGCCCTGGGTCCGATCGAGTCCGCGCTCCTCGGACTGCCGCTGACGGTCCGCCAGATCGTGGCGGCAGGGCTCGTCGGGCTGATCGCCATCCCGATGGGCATGCCGTTCCCGCTCGCGCTCGAGCGGGTCTCGGCCCTGGGCCCGGCCGCCGTGCCGTGGGCCTGGGGGATGAACGGCGGCGCCGCGGGCCTCGGCTCCATCCTCTGCATCTGCGGGGCCATGTCAGCGGGCTTCAGGGCCGTGCTGGTCGTGGCCGCTGGGTTCTACGTCGTTGCCATCGTGCTCCTGGTCCCGCTGGTCCGCGGCGAGGTCCAGCGCGAGACCGTATCGAGTTGAACGGATATCGCCGGCGCGATTGCTTCGAAGGACAGGCACCGCACTGTAAAGCCGCTGCACTTCTTGACCTCGCCCCCCTGTCGGTGATACGTGCTGCATCCACCCGGAGGCCCCGCGAGGCCGGTCATGGTGACCGGGGGACGGGGTTCCCACAGGGGGATTGCCCATGGAACCGAAGGATTTCTACAGGAACAACATCGCGCTCATGAAGTACATGTACGAGCTGACCATGAACACGTGGTCCGCGATGAACGAGTACGGCGAGAAGATGCTCGAGCTGTCCGTGCCGCCGGGCGAGCCGACCGGCGTGGATACCAGGCGCTTCCTCAAGGAGTGGGTGGAGACCGGCCGCAAGACCCGCGAGGAGTTCCGCAAGAACACGGACCAGATGTTCGACCGCATGACCGAGGCGATCAAGTAGCAGCCCGCGTTCCCGGACTGGTCACGTGCAGGAGTGGCTGGAGCACGTGCTCCAGTGGCACCCGGCCTGCGTGCCGCACTGGCTGAACGTGTACACGCCGCAAGGGCTGTGTGCGCCGGAGCAGGCCGGGGCGGTCCACGTGCACCCGCAGCCCGTGCACGCGGAAGAGGACGTGTACGTGCTGCACAGGGGGTCGGTCATCGTCATGAAGCACGAGGTCGATCCCGCGGTGCAGCCACAGGACATGCAGGCCGGATACGGTATCGATGGGCAGGGCGCCCGCCCGCCCGTGCACGGCCCGCCCGTGCTCCAGGAGCAGCCCACCTGCGAGGTGCAGGTCGAGGAGCTCGCGAAGGAGCCGCATCCGGTCGCCGCCCCACTGCACCCCGCGCACTGGGCGTCCGAGCAGCAGTCGCCGCCGTAGCAGGAGCCGCCGCAGCAGATCTGGCCCGGTCCGCACGGCGCGAGATCGGCCACGGTCGAGTGCGTGCACGTGCCGCCGCCGCACGCGTCCGTGGTGCACGCGTTGCCGTCGTTGCACTGCGAGTCCACGCAGCACTCCCTGCACGAGCCGCCGCAGCAGATGTCCCCGCCGCCGCAGGACGTGCCGTCGACGACGTTGGCGTGACGGCAAACGGCCGATTCGCACGTGTCGGTCGTGCACGGGTTGGCGTCGTCGCAGCCCGAGGCGTCGCAGCAGGCCTCGCAGACCCCGTCGCAGCACTGGTCGCCGGGGTCGGGGCACGGCTGCCCGCACGCGCCGCAGCACGCGGCGTCCGCGAGCACGTTGCAGCAGCCCGAGCCGCAGCAGGTCAGGCCCGCGACGCACGCATCGCCCGTGCAGCACGCGGACGTCGCGCAGTCCCCGTCGAGGCAGTCGAGCAGGCCATCGCAGTCCTCGTCCAGCACATCGTCGCAAGTGGACTCGGCCGGCGCGCAGGGGCAGTCGACCGTGCACCCGGGAAGGGCGCAGTCCATGAGTCCGTCGCAGTCCGAGTCCAGCGCGCCGCAGGCCGGGATCTGCCCGGGGTTCACGTCGGCCCTGGAGTCGTCGCAGTCGAGATCCGAGCCGGTGCAGACGTCCCCATCGAAGAACCCGTCCCCGTCCTCGTCCCTGTCCGGCGCCCCGGTGCAGTCCCTGTCCTCGGTGTCGCACTGCACTGGCGCGCCGGGGTACACGTCGTCCCGCGAGTCGTCGCAATCGTTCCCGAGGCAGGCTGTCCCTGCCACCGAGTCGGCGGCGTAGCCATCGCCGTCCTGGTCCACGGCATCGTGCCTGCAGAACTCCCAGTCCGGGTCGCAGGAGTCGGCAGTGCACGGATCCGCGTCGTCGCACTCGGCGTCGATCGAGCACGCGACCTCGCCGGACGCGTCGTCCGCCGGCGTGTCCGTGGACGTGTCCACAGGCGAGTCCGTGCCCGCGTCGGCCGGGCCCACGCACACGCCACCCTCGCACGTGGACGGAGGGTCGCAGAACCCAGCTGGCGTGCACTCGCACCCCTCGGCGCCCGCTGTGCAGTCGGATCCCTTCCCCCCGCTGCAGGCGGCGAGCAGCATCGCGAGGATCGTGGAAAGGCCCCTCATGTCCTCCTCCTCTGCGAATCGTCCGGGCTCGTATAGGACGTGGCTCCGGGAACGGCAACCTGGCCCTCATCACGTCACAGGCCGGGAGGGTTGCCCATTGCCGATGGTGGGCGTAGGGTCGGAAGCAGATGGACGACTTCAAGCACCGTACGCTCAGGGCCACGGGCAAGACAGTGCTCAGGCTGGGGCTCGCGTTCAACTTCGGGATCGACGCGGACGGGACCGCGGCCGCGCTCGAGCGCGGCATGAACTACCTCTTCTACAAGAGCTTCCGCACGGACAAGCCCCTCGGGGTGGTGCGCGAGGCATTGAAGCGCGACCGCGAGAGGTACGTGGTCGCGTCCGGGCCAACGCTCGGCTTCTTCGGCGGCAACATACGGCGCGGCACGGAGGCGATGCTCAGGAAGCTGGGCACCGAGTACCTGGACGTGATGCAGCTGTTCTGGCTGGGCAAGACGTCGGCGTGGACGAAGGGCACTATCGACACGCTGCTCGCGCTCAAGCAGGAGGGCAAGGTGCGAAGCCTGGGCGTGTCCATCCACGACCGGCCGCGCGCGGGCAGGCTGGCCGAGGACTCGCCGCTCGATCTGCTGATGATAAGGTACAACGCCGCGCACACAGGGGCGGAGAAGGACATCTTCCCGAAGCTCGAGCGGCGCAAGCCCACGATCGTTGCGTACACGGCCACGTCGTGGCGCAAGCTGCTGAAGCGGCCTCGGGGCTGGAAGGGCCAGGTCATGACCGCGGGCGACTGCTACCGGTTCTGCCTATCGAGCCCGCACGTGGACGTGGTGCTGACAGGCCCGGCGAGCCGCGCGCAGGTGGAGGAGAACCTCGCGGCCCTGGAAAAGGCCCGCCTGAGCGGCGAGGAGGAGGCCTGGATGCGGGAGTTCGGCCGCGTGGTGCACGGCTGAGGCGCAGGGGGGTGGCCGCGGTACGGGCAGCGGTCGTGGCCGCGGGGCTAGCGATGGCCTCGTGCGGGGACTCCACGCTCGATCCTATAGGGCCGCTGGATGCCGGCCCGGACACGCACGTGCCGGACGCGGACGCGGCCGAGTGGGATGACGGCGACACGGGCGGCGAGGACCTCGCGGACGTGCCCGAGCTGCCCGCGGGCGGGCTCGTGGTGACGGTCGTCGGCCGCGACCACTGGCACAGGGATCTCGCGGCCGTTGCAGGCGCGGCCGTGGCGCTCGACCTGCCGGGCGGCGGCCGCGCGGAGGCGACCACCGGGCCGGACGGCACGGTCGCGTTCGAGGGGATCGACTGGACGGCAGGGACCGCGGCGGTCACGGCCTTTGCCGAGGGTCGCGGGCTCGCGAGCCGGCTCGGCATCGAGGGCTCGGGCACGGAGACTGCCACGGTCGAGCTCCCGGACGCGTCCGAGGGCGAGCACGTCGAGGCCTCCGGATTCGCGGATGCACTCACGGGCGCGGGCAGCTACTTCGAGGTCTGGGGCCTGGACATCCACGGCGACTCGTTCCGCCTCGGATCGGACTGGGCGCTAGGGCTGCCCGTCGGCGAGGTGGTCACGCTCGCGAGCCAGGAGATGACGAGGCAGGTCCTTCCTTCGGGCCGCGGCCTGGACCAGGCGTTCCTGTCGCGCGTGATCCTCGAGTCAGGGCCGCACTACGCGGACACCACCTTCGACATCGACCTGGGATCCACGCTCCCGGCCAGCGCGGCCGCCGGAACGTTCCTCGCGCCGCCGAGGCCCGGAAGCCCCATGAGGTCCGCGGCCGCGAACGCCTACGTCTCGGTGTACCAGCGCGTCGAGGCCGTGCCGGGCAGGCCGCCGCTCGCGCAAGGGAGGCTGGGAGAGCCAACGTACTTCGAGGTGAGCGCGGACCTTTCGAGCGTGGACTTCGAGGTCGAGTGGATCACGTGGGATGGCTCGGTCTCGCCCGGGACCGGGTACTACATGGGCCTGCCGGACGGGGCAGGCGGAGGAGCGTGCCAGGCGTGGATGCTCGGCCTCCCGATCCCGGGGCCGCAGGATTTCACGTTCGTGGACGTGCCCGAGATCCTGGTGCCGGAGGACCTGCTCGTGCCGCACCCGATCGGCGAGGCAGTCGAGTGGCTGGCCTTCGACACCGGGGTCGTGCCATCGCTGGTCCTGGATCTCGACGGTGACCCGTGGTCCGACGTGTCGGCCTGGTGGATCGAGGGGCCGGGGGATGCGACCTCGATCACGGTGCCCGAGCCGCCGTCTTCCGTGGACCTGCACTCGATCGTGGGCATGGCAGACCCCATAGGCTACGTGGTTCTCGTCTCGGAGACGCCGTCCGGGGCCTTCTTCGTCAGGACTGCGAGCTCCGGCTACATGCGATTCGAACTGCCGTGACGGGCGGCTGGTCATTGCGTGCGATCCTCGGTCAGGGCTAGCGGGCCATGGAGCAGGAACAGCCGCCGTCGTCCCCGCCGCCCTCGCCCGTGTCGGCCGCCGTGTCATCGGGCGCGTCGGTCGAGGTGTCGGCCGGGACGTCATCGGGAAGGTCGGCAGGCGCATCATCCGGGGTATCCTCCACCGTGTCCCCGGTCGCATCCGTGGATGTATCCGGCAGCGGGCCCGAGGGATAACGCTCGCCCACGGTCGTGTGCGTGTACGAGACCCAGTTCCAGTCGAGGCCGCCGATCGCGTAGACCGTGCCTCCGACCGCGCCGGCGGCGAAGTAGTACCTCGGCTCGGTCATGTCCACGGGCATGGGAGTCCACACGCCGTCCATCCAGCATTCCCAGGCGGCCACAACGCCGCTCGGGTACCACAGCCTGGGCTGGCCGCCCAGGATGCACATCCGGCCGGGAGGCAGGGGCGCGGATTCCTGGTAGGACCGGCCCGTGTTCAGCTCACCGCTCTCCTCCCACGTGTCCGTTGCGATGGTGTAGGTGAAGGTGCGCACTGACGGCACCATCTCGCCCTCGAAGCCGCCCGCCACCAGGAAGACCCCGTCCTCCACCATCTCGGCCGAGGCATCGTTCACGAGCAGAGGGTGCGGAGAGAGCGTGTCGTCCCAGGCGTCGGCGTCGGCGTCGTAGGCCCAGAGATCGCCGGACCCGACGTAGTAGTGCGCTGAATCGTCGAAGGGAAACCCACCGATCACGTACAGCTTCCCGTGCGGCTCGTCGCAGACCATGGCCGGCGTGCTCCTGCCATCGGGCATGCCAGCGCCCTGCGACCAGGTGTCGGTCGCGATGTCGTAGATGTAGAGATCCGGATAGGTCGTCGCGTACTCGCCCCTGTCGTCGCCCACGAGGTACAGCCGGCCGTTCATGCCGCAGGCAGCGTGCCCGAGCAGCGCGCCGTCGTTGGGCGGGACGAACGCGAGCGTGCCGGTCACCGAGTCGTTCCAGGTCAGGGTCGACGTGTCGAACGCCTGCAGGTAGTTGCTCCTCGGCAGGTACGGGCTCGGCTCGTCGCCTACGAGACCGCCCATGAGGTACAGGGTGTCGCCCTCTGTCGCGACTGTCGGCCTGATGACCCAGTTCGGCATGTCCGTGACCACCTGCCACTCCTCCGGCGGATCCTGGGCCGACGTGGTGACGGTCAGATCGACGGGCGTGCCAGCGGCCGGGGTCAGGGTGATGGTCGACCGGTCGTTGGATCCCGGGGCGGCCGAGGACGGGATGTCCACGTCCACGGTCAGCGTGGCGTGCCCGCCAGCAGGGACGTCCAGCGTGGTCGCTGACGGCGTGGTCGTCCAGGCGCCGGGGCCAGACACGGCGATGGACCAGGCAGCGTCGGTCGCGTCGAAGTTGGCCACCGAGAACTCGTGCGAGAACGTGTCGCCGGCGACGTCCCACCCCTTGCTGGATCCGGGCATGACCCGGCTCCCGCTCGACGGCGGGGAGAAGACTATTGCCTGGCCGGCGTGCGTGGCGGCCGCGGTGTTGCAGCCCGGGAAGTCCAGGCCGGACGCGCCTCCGGTCGACTCCATGCCAACCATCCATCCCGCCATGTCCTCGTCCCCTACAGGCTCCATGACCTGGACCCTGATCTGGTCCGTGCCCTCGTAGAGGACGACCTGCATGGCGGCAGTGTTCGATGGGCCGCCATAGGTCGGGACTCGCTAGAACGTGACCCCCCACCACCTGTCAGGCGAGGTCCCGCCCGAGGCCCACCACATGTGGCAGTCCGTGCATGCCGTCGACGACGGGTCGAAGTCGTGCCCGTAGAAGGCGATCATGTCGTTGGGCGGCACGGCGTTCGGGAGCGGGCACTGATTCAACAGCGCCCAGCCGGAAAAGGGATCGAAGGTTATCGTACCGTTCGAGAGAAGGTACGCCTCGGTGCGCTCCTTGCCGTAGAAGTGGAACGAGAACCCGAGCGGGATGGCGGCCGAGCAGGACCCGTCCCCCATCAGCGGGGCGAGGTCGGTCCCGCCCGACATGTCCACCCAGGCGTAGTCCACGGACGCCTCCTCCTCGTCCGCGGCAGTGTAGCCGAAGAGGTCGGGGCCTGCGGTTGCGGCAGATGCCGGCTCTGCTGCAAGGGCCAGCGCCATGGCCGCGAGGCCCGTGAAGGCCGTCAGGGCCGGGGTACGCTTCGATTCCTCCATGATTCCCTCCTTGGGATACGGTCCTACCACGGACCACCGGCATGCAGTACCGCGAGCCCTGCGAAACGGACCATGGGGTGATAGATCCGCCGCGGGCGGGCTGAGCGCGCAAGAGGCACGGGAAGGCGCAGTCGGCATGAC
>CAZGVR010000142.1:8149-8841 GCA_964528945.1 uncultured Myxococcales bacterium | reverse complement strand
CGGAAGGTCGAGCGGTTGCTGGAGTGCATCTTGCGGACTCGCGTGCCGCGGTGCAGCAGGTCGTACTGGTCGCTGGTCGGCCCGAACATGCAGATCACTGGTTCGGCCACGTCGCCCTTGCTGGCCGCCGTGGCCGCATTCATCAGGTTCAGGGCCGCGTCCGAGCTCGGCCTGTCGCTGGACCTCTGGGATCCGACCATGATTATGGGGACCGGGCTGTCCTGGATCATGAAGCTGAGGGCCGCGGACGAGTAGTGCATGGTGTCAGTGCCGTGACCGATGATGACGCCGTCCACGCCTGCATCGATCTCCCTCGCGATTCCCTCCGCCATCCCCTTCCAGTGCTCGGGCGTGATGTTCTCGGAGAACACGCCGTAGAGCTTGGTGGTCTTCAGGTTGCAGATGTCGGCGAGCTCGGGCACGGCGCCGAAGAGCTCTCCAGGGGAGAAGGCGGGGATTACGGCGCCCGTCCTGTAGTCGAGCCGCGAGGCGATGGTCCCGCCCGTGCCTATCAGCGTCACGTTCTTCTTGGCCGGGTCGTAGGGGAACTCCTTCTCGGGGATCTTGTAGTGGGCCTCCTGGTATCCGATCTCCTCCACCTTCTCCACTGAGTCCACGTGCAGACCCACGTTGTAGCCGTTCCTGAGCTTGAGGACGACGTGCTTGTCGTCCTCGGTCTCGCTGCGCGGCAG
>CAZGVR010000142.1:482-8139 GCA_964528945.1 uncultured Myxococcales bacterium | reverse complement strand
TTTCCCCGGCTGGTCTCCATGACCACGTCGGACCAGACGCGAACGCCGTAAGACTGGAGCATGCTCCGGGCCGCGCCACGGTAACCTTTGAGTGTGTCGGTCATCGACCCCGTATAGTCGGGAGTCGGGGTGCGTCAGTCAAGTGCCATCGCTGCCTTCCCCATCGCCCGTGAATGGGGCCTGGTCGCCGCCACCAGGTTCAGATTGCTTGCCCAGCTTCGTGGCCAGCAGCTGCCTGGTCTCGGCAAGGGCCGCGTCCGTCTTCTCCACCCACTCACCCTCGAGCCCGATCCTCTCGGCCATGAGGAGCGTCTTCTCCCATATGGAGATGGAGCTCTCGAGCAGGGGCATGACCTTCTCGTCCAGGAGCTGGAAGTAGATCTCGACCATCTCCTTGTCCGCCGCCACCTCCGGCGGAACAGGGGCGTCGACGACGTCGTCGTAGAGGGTCCTGAAGAGCTCCCCCACCCTGAAACCGGCGGCACCCGCCCACCAGAAGTTCCCGATCTTGATCGTCTGGACGTACGCGTCCCTGGCCTCGACGAGGTGCGCGAGCTTCTCGTCGAGGGCCTCGCGGATCTCGGCCTCGTCAGTCGTGAAGGCGACGGACTCGAACCGGACCCTGGATATCTCGCCGAGCTCGAACTGGGCCTGGGCCGCATAGTATGTGCTGTCGAACCGCTCGATCTCGGATTGCTTGACGAAGTAGCTGACCGCAAGCTCGAGAGTCCCCTCGGCCTCGTCGTCCATCCCGAGCTCGATCTGTGCGTGACCGATCCGCGCCATGGCCTCGACGGTGTCCGGCCCGGACAGGTCCGAGAGCCCGAGCACCCGCTCGTACTCGGCGATTGCTTCGCTCAAGAGCCCCAGGTGCTCCAGGCAGTAGCCGCGGCGGAACATGGCGTCCAGGACCGACGGGGATCCCGGATAGGTCTCCACGATGGAGGCGTAGACGGCCGCGGCCTTCTCGACCTCGCCCGACTTCTCGAGGCAGAGGGCGAGGTTGAACGTGGCGGACGGCACCAGCTGGGACCCGGGAAACTCCTCGAGCAACCTGGCGAAGATCCCGAGGGCGGCCGCGTACTCGCCGGTCTCGTATCTCTCGAGGCCCTGATCGAAGAGCAGGGCTGCGTCGTAGGCCTCGACCTCGATGGTCCCGCCCTCTCCGGCCTTTGCCTGGAGCACCACGGGCTCCATGAGCACCCACTCGATCGGCTTGTTCGGATCCACGGGATGCTGCACCGGACCATCCGGGCCGCACGCCATCAGGCAGGTCGCGGCCGCGAGCATCGGGATGCGGCGGGTCACGGTGGATCCACTCCAAGCGGCTCCGGGACCTGGACCATGTCCACGCCCAGGGGAACGATCTCGTCCCCCACGTCGATCTCCAGGTACTCGTCGAACCACCCTTCTGCCACCAGCTTGATTCTGTAGTGGCCTGGATGGAGCGGGAGGTGGCCTCCAGCGTACGTGGCCGCGGTTCCGACGAGTTGTCCGTCGACGTAGACGCGCGCCGCCGTAGGCTCGACCGAGAGCGAGATCCCGCCCTTCGGTGGGGCCGGCTCATCCACGTGCACCGGGCAGCCTGCAGCGATGATCGACAGCACGCTGATCAGACAGGCAAGAGCGGTTCTTTGTTCCGCCATCTGGGGCGGAGCCATCGGGTGGGGACCCGGACTCCTGCGGGGTGGACGGGACTCGAACCCGCGGCCTCCGGCTTGACAGGCCGGCGTTATAACCGACTTAACTACCACCCCGGACACCCGCTCTCGCGGGGCGGGCAGTGTATATTACAAAGGTCTTGCGTTGTCCAGACCCGGCTTCCAGGCCGGGCGCTCTGTTCGGCGCTCGCCCTCGTGAGCCTCCTGCCCTTCGGGAGCTACGACGTAGCGGGAGCCTTCTTCCTCTCGGCGGTCCTCTGCCACAGCTCGCCCAGCCAGCCGCCCAGGCACCCGATGGCGAAAATGGCGGGGGCCGCCAGCACGAGCAGCACGAAGCCTATGATCCCCACCTCACGCGGGACGAGGATCACGAGCAAGGACAGGGCGAGGACCGCGGAGATGGCGGGCTCGACGACCGTGGAACCGCTCGAGAGCCTTCCGATCACGATACCGCCCAGGAGGAACCCGATTCCCATGAGCGCCAGGAGGACGAGGACGTAGAAGACCACGATCAGGGTGCTCACCTCCCCCGAGGAGAAGCCTGCGAGGGCGCCCAGCCCGAGGTGCAGCGAGAGGATCGAGGCGACGATGACGACGTCCACGAGGACCAGGCCCAGGAATATCCCGGTCCCGCCCGCGATCCAGCCCACGCTCAGGCCGCGCCGCCGCCCTGTGAGGACCTCGCGGCGCCTCATGGTCCTGGGCCCTGCCGGCAGCAGGCTCCACCTGTAGGGCGAGACCTGCTTGTAGTGCCAGAAGAAGCCGATGTTGAGGAGGAGCAGGAACGTCAGGAGCGCGCCCACCGCGAGCAGGAGGAGCGTGCTCTGGGAGAACAGGCACGCGTCGTACGCGCCGTGCGCGAGCGCGGCGAAGCCGAAGAGCAGGACGAAGACGATGGCGCCGAGGACGTTGGGCTGCCTGAACCTGAAGTAACTCAGGCCGAACCCCCATATGCCGCCGAACATGACGTGGGCCGGGACTGCCATCAGGGCGCGGGGGAGGTACACACCCGAGCCGAGCTGGACGCAGTAGAGCGCGTTCTCGAGCGATGCGATTCCTAGGGAGGCCGCTCCCGCGTATACCAGGCCGTCCAGCGGCTCGTCGAACACCTGGGCGTTCACGACCACGAACACGAGGGCCCACAGCTTGAACATCTCCTCCACGGGACCGATGATGAGGAAGGATCCGGCGAAGACCGAGACCGGATCCGCCACGGTCAGCCCCTGGGAGTACGGGAAGATGAACGTGTCGACCAGCTGCTCCACGATGACGGTCGGGAAAGTGGAGAGCATCCCCAGGAAGAACGTGAAGGCCACCCACCCCTTTGGCTCGGGGTCGTACTTGTCCTGGCGATGGACAATCCATAGGTAGAACAGCCCGGGGATGAAGGACAGGATGAATACGAGGAGTCCCATGCTCGACAACAGACCGTGTCGAGCTTACCATCGAAGGTGTGAGGTCACAACTCCACATCGCCCTCGTCGCGTCGGTGGTGGCCCACCTCGCCTTCGTCCCGCTCCTGGTCGCTCTCGCGGTCACCTCGATGGGAAGGACGGAGTTCATACCGGTGGAGTTCGCAGGCCTGCCCAGGGACCTCGAGGCATCGGACCCGGTCGAGAAGAAAGAGGACTACGACCCCCAGACCGATCTCCCCGACCGGCAGGTCGTCGACTCGCCCATCCCGCCGCACGAGGACAGGCGCCCGCAGGTCGAGGGCGAGGAGGCGCCCTGGCTGTCGGACCGGACGGTCAGGGTGAAGCAGCAGATGAAGTCCTCGAGCCAGATGAAGGGATCGTTCGAGCTTGGAGCGAAGCCGGCCGGGCCCGAGAGCCTTGGCGGACCGACGGATCTCCCCGGCGTGCTCGCGTCGCCCGAGGAACCGGGGGAGGACCTGACCGAGGACGAGGAGGGGACGGTCCTCCTGACCGAGTCGCCGCTCACGTACCAGAAGGGCAAGGCGAAGCCAGCGGTGAGCCTGATGCCCACCTTCGGCTCGATGTCGGGTGCCATCCAGGGAACCGGGATCGACAGCCTCGAGGACGTGAAGGAGGGCCCGAAGACGCTCCTCGACACGGACGAGTGGAAGTTCGCCGGATTCTTCAACCGGGTGAAGCAGGCGGTCGCGAAGCACTGGCACCCGGCCAAGCAGTACATGATCCACGACCCGACCGGACAGGTCTACGGCTACAAGGACCGAGAGACCTTGCTCAGGGTCGTGCTGGACTGCAAGGGACAGCTGAAGACGACCTACGTGCAGGAGCCATCGGGCGCGGATTTCCTGGACGACGAGGCCGTCTCGGCGATCAAGAACGCCTCCCCGTTCCCGAACCCGCCGCTCGAGCTCTGCGACCTCGAGGACAGGATCATAGTCTTCAAGTTCGGGTTCCTCGTGAGGGTCGACGAGAACTCCTTCATCAGCATGGAGAATGGCGGGACCTAGCCGCGCCGCACCTACTCCACCGCGGCCGGCTCCTCGGCACCGGTGACCGCGATGGCCACGCCGGCGCGGGCACGGATCGCTGCCTCGACCTTCTGGGCCATGTCCGGGTTCTACAGGAAGAACTGGATCGCGGCCTCTCGCCCCTGCCCTACCCTGTCCCCGCCCAGCTCCGAGCCCATCGAGAACCAGGCGCCGGTCTTCTCCACTGCGCCCGCACGGACCCCGAGGTCCACCAGCTCGCCCAGCCGGCCTATCCCCACCCCGTAGACGATGTCGAACTCGGCCTCACGAAACGGCGGGGAGAGCTTGTTCTTGACCACCTTGACCCGCGATCTGGAGCCGGTCACCACCTCGCCCTGCTTGATCGTAGCGATCCTGCGGATGTCCATCCTCATGGAGGCGTAGAACTTGAGCGCGTTGCCGCCGGTCGTCGTCTCCGGGCTTCCGAACATGACACCGATCTTCATGCGGATCTGGTTGATGAAGACGAACAGGGTCCGGCTCTTGGCGACGTTGGCCGTGAGCTTGCGGAGCGCCTGGCTCATGAGCCTCGCCTGAAGCCCCACGTGGCTGTCCCCCATCTCGCCTTCGATCTCGGCCCGGGGCGTGAGCGCGGCGACCGAGTCAACGACGATGATGTCCACTGCGTTCGAGCGGACCATGGTATCCGCGATCTCGAGCGCCTGCTCGCCGTTGTCGGGCTGGTGGATGAGAAGGTCGTCGATGTTCACGCCGAGCTTCCGCGCGTACTGCATGTCCAGGGCATGCTCGGCATCGATGAACAGGGCGATGCCTCCCATCTTCTGGGCCTCGGCTATCGCGTGCAGCGCGAGCGTCGTCTTGCCCGAGGCCTCGGGCCCGTAGATCTCGATCACGCGCCCACGTGGATACCCTCCGATCCCGAGGGCGAGATCGAGCCCGAGGCTGCCGGAGGGGATGACCTGGACGGGCGCCTGCGCCCTGCCCTTCTCCCCGAGGCGCATGATGGCGCCCTTGCCGTACTGCCTCTCGATCGTGGCCAGTGCGAGATCCAGGGCCTTGCCGCGGCTCGCGTCCTTTTCCCGCTCGACCTCCTTGCCTCCGCGCCCGCGCTCCTTGACGACCATGACTCTCCTCCTGGCTGGTGGCAAACCTACTTTCGCCGCGCGGCATCGTCAATAGCACGGGGGTGGGACGGCCGGGGCTCAGGCTGCCGTGCCCAGGGCGGCCACGATGGAATCCAGATCGGCCTCGCGCACGGTCCGCATGTCCAGGACCACCACGTCCTTCAGTATGCGGCCCACGACTGGCACGGGGGCGGCGCGGAGCCTCTCCTCGATCTCCATGGCCCCGAGGCGCGCGTGAACGCACCTCACCACCCAGGTATCGAGCATCTCGCGCGGGAGGGCCCCGCCGCCAACCTTGGAGGCCTCCGACCCCTGGGTGAAGATCCATTCCCCCGCAGCGGCCAGTGCGGCGAGCTTCCCGACGAGCCGCGTTGCCCTTGCCTCGAGCTCGTAAGGGGTCTGGGAGAGCATGGCCATGACCGGGACCTCGCTGCTGCGCCCTTCCCGGTAGAGGCTGAGGACGTGGTGGAGGATCCCTATGGTGAGCTTGCAGGGCCTGAGTGCGCGCGTGAGCGGATGGCGGCGCAGGGCTTCCACGATCTCGCGGCGCCCTACGATGATGCCAGCCTGGGGCCCCCCCAGGAGCTTGTCCCCGCTCGCCGTGACGATGTCGACTCCCTCCCCGAGAACCCTCGCCAGCGCCGGCTCGCCGCTCTGCTCCAGTCCGGCAGGGAGCTCGAGCAGGCCGCTGCCGGCATCGTAGAGCGTGACCAACCCGGCCCTGCGTCCCAGCGATGCCAGGTCCCTCACCGCCACATCCTCGGTGAAGCCTTCCTGGTAGAAGTTGCTGCGGTGGATCTTCGCCAGAACGGCCGTGCGCTCACCGATCGCCGCCTCGTAGTCCGAGATCCTGGTCCTGTTGGTGGTCCCGACCTCGCGGAGCAGCGCACCTCCCTGCCGGATCACGTCCGGGATCCTGAAGCCGTCCCCGATCTCTATGAGCTCACCCCGGGACACGACGATCTCGCGCCCTGTCGCGAGGGCGGTCGCCACGAGCAGCAGTGCAGCCGCGTTGTTGTTCACGACGTGCGCGGACTCGGCGCCGACGACCTCGGCAAGCAGCGATACGATATGATCGTACCGGGAGCCCCTGGCCCCGGCGCCGAGGTCGTACTCCAGGTTCATGTAGCCGCTGGCCAGGGAGGCCATCTCCTCCAGGGCCGACGCCGGAAGCGGAGCCCGTCCCAGGTTCGTGTGGATCACGACGCCCGTTGCGTTCACGACCCGGCGGAGGGATCCACCGAGAGCCCGGGCCGCGATGCCCTCGACCTCGGACCGTCCGGGCACGAGATCCGTGTCCGCGACCTTCTGGCCTGACAGGATCCGGCGCCGGCGAATCTCGATGGCGGCACGGACGGCCCGGACCACGGCCTCCCGGGGGATCGCCTGGCAGAGGGACTCGATCTCCCGGATCCGGAGCACCTCGTCGACCGAAGGCAGCATGCTCAGAGGGGATTCGTTCATGTTGGTGCCAAGATACTCCACGCGAGACGATGCTTCAATCGGCGCGAGTGCCCGGCCTTTCGAAGCCTTGATTTTTCCGCGACCAGCAACTATATATCGGGTGTTCGTAGGCTCGTACCTGGAAGGGGGGACCCTTTTGGGAGCGGGTGTACCGGCGGTGCCGGATGCCACGCGGGAGCAGAGCCGTGATCCTCACGAAGGTGCTCAAGTCGAAGATCCACCGCGCCACCGTCACTGATGCGGACGTGGACTACGAGGGGTCGATCTCCATAGATTCCGAGTTGATGGAGGCCGCGAGGCTCCACACCTACGAGATGGTCCACGTGTGGAACATCACGAGGGGAAGCCGCCTGGTCACCTACGCCATCCCGGGGGAGAAGGGCAGTGGGACGATCTGCGTGAACGGCGCGGCCGCCCGTCTCAACGTGAAGGGCGACCTGATCATCATCGCGTGCTTCGTGGACGTGGACGAGGCCGCGCTCCAGTCCCACAAGCCCATCCTCGTGCACGTGGACTCCTCGAACGGGATCACTAGGGCCGAGGTTGGAGACGGTCGCGCATGAAGACCGCCCGGCCGTAGCGGGGCAAGAAGCCCGGCAGCGAGTTCCCTGTTGAAATCGCCCGCGAAGATGGCTATATAGGCTTCTTCACTTTTCCAGGCCTTTGTAAGAGCCGGAGTGACCAGCCATGGTATCCCTGACAAAGCAGCTCGAAAAGATACGCAAGAACAAGCGTAGCAAGCAGGGCAAGAAGAGGAAGCGTCTCCTCCAGTCCAAGGGGTCCACGCCTCCCTTCCCGATCCACAAGGAAGCGCCTGCCCAGCCCGTGAGGGCCCAGGCAGCCGCCACGCCCAAGGCGGCCGCGGCGCCCGCTCCCGCCTCTGTCGCCCGGATCGCGCTGAAGACCGTGAGGACCGGCGCGCTGGCGGGCGGCCCGGCCGTGGAGAAGAAGTCGAGCCCGGATCGCAAGGATCCCCGCTCGAGCTA
>CAZGVR010000142.1:0-472 GCA_964528945.1 uncultured Myxococcales bacterium | reverse complement strand
CTCCAACATGCTCCTCCCCATAAATCCGAAGAACCCGGAGAAGAGGAAGATCGCGCGCGCCGTCGAGGTGCTGCGCGAGGGCGGGGTCATAGCCTACCCCACCGGGACCGTCTACGGGATCGGCTGCGACCTCACCAACAAGAAGGCGCTCGAGCGCGTGTACTTGATCAAGGGGATCGATCGTAAGAAGCCCCTGAGCTTCCTCTGCCCGGACCTCGGCGAGAGCTCGCGCTTCGCCCACGTGGACAACACCACCTACAGGGTCCTGCGCAGGCTTGTGCCCGGCCCGTACACCTTCATACTGGAGGCAACGAAGGAGGTTCCCAGGCTGGTGCTCAGGAAGAGGAACCAGATCGGGATCCGCGTGCCCGATCATCCCGTGGCGAAAGCGCTGCTCGAAGGCCTCGGGTCGCCCATCATCTCGACCAGCGCATCCAAGTCCGGAAGGGTGCTGATCGATCCCGAGGATATC
>CAZGVR010000141.1:7682-8885 GCA_964528945.1 uncultured Myxococcales bacterium | reverse complement strand
GTTCCTGTGGAGCCACGGGAAGGCGTGGTGCACGGTCCAGGACCCCGGCAGGTCCGACTTCAGCAGCCGCCAGACAAGGAGCTCGGAGTCCGGGGTGGCTCCGCGATCGGGCTCGTCGCCTGGGACCATGACGGCCATGGCGGCATCCTGTCACGGACGAGGGACAGCGTCCAGAGACCTCTGCTGGCCGGGTGGAACGCCTGTCGAGCTAGGCCGCAGCGCCTGGCTGCTGCAGCGACTCGACGGCCGGGACCGGAAGACGGACGATCGGGCGGGGGTAGAAGCCGTCGCCCATGGACTTGCGCATGGCGGTCACGATGTCGGCCTGGGCCATGCGGCTCGCGAACACGGTGCGGACGTCGATCCTGCCGATGGCCGGGACCATGACCGAGCGGCCCGAGCGGTAGTCCGAGCCCTTCCACGCCTCCTCGGCGAGCGCGGCCCACTCGCGGGCATAGGCGTCCATCTGCTTGCGCACGGCCGGCTTGAGGACGATCGCGTCGGCGCCCTCGAAGGTCGGGCGTGCCTCGCTCTGGTCCACGAGCGTGCGCAGCAGGTCCGGGTGGTCGACGACCATGCAGGGCCTGAGCAGGTTGGTGTCGCAGGGCTGCATGGACCTCACCCTGCGGAAGAAGTCGGACTCGAAGACCTCGGAGAGGGAGCGGTCGGCGATGGACAGGGTCGCGAAGGGCACGTTCCTGCACGGCTGCACCATGCCCGAGGCGGCCACGTGGCAGGTGCGGCTCGCGGCCGTGCACCCGCCCGTGCAGGCGCCGTCCATGCAGAAGTCGATGACGGGCACGGGCCGCTTGCGCTGCCACTCCTTGATCGTGCGCCGCGCCTGGTCGCGCTGGGATGCGGTGGCCATGACCGCGGGGTCTGGCTCGGGGCCGAGCGGCAGGCGCTGGTAGATCCAGCCGAACGCGGCCCCATGCTCCAGGCGGCTATCCAGGAACGAATCGTCGGCGACGGCGTCGGCGTTCGAGCGATCCAGTGTGACCGCGAAACCGAAGGTGGCGCCAGCAGCCGTGAGGCGGCGCATGGCGCCAATCTCTTCGTCCTCGGATATGCCCGCAGAGATCGCGGGCCAGACATTGCCCGCTTCCGCGACCTGCCGGGCGAGGTCGCGGTCGGCCGGGCGCGCACCGTCCAGGTGCTCAGCGACCCCAAGAAGCGGTCGCTGTACGACAGGAATGGCCAGGC
>CAZGVR010000141.1:4546-7672 GCA_964528945.1 uncultured Myxococcales bacterium | reverse complement strand
GTCACGTCCTTACCCGCGACGAACGGAACGAACAGGACGTCGGGGGCGGCTGCCGCCGCCTCGAGCACGTGGGCGGCGAGGGCACGATCGCCGCTGCCGCCGGTGACGAGGACGTACTTCGCGTCCAGGAGGCGAGCCTCCTCGACAGCCTTGCGGAAAAGGCCTGCATCGAGGCCCGGATCCACAGAAATTCCGCCCGCGACCAGTCCGTTCACCAGAGCCTCGGGGCCTTTCCTGCCTGATTCCATGACCGAGTCCTCCGCTCCTCCCGGGCGCCTGGTAAAGCAAGGTCCGTGCCTAGCACGGGGAGGCCTAAAAAACCCAGTTTCTGACGGGATATAGGGGGCGGGGGTGATCCAGGTGTGAATCCCAGCCACACATGTGGCCGTGGGGACACGGCCGCCAGTGGACTCAATCCTCGGCCAATACGATCAGCTCGTCGCCGGCCGCGGTCGAGCGTCGGCGGCGCAACCGCGCCGCGTCACACGACCCTGGCCTCGCGGAGGCGGCGGACGATCTCGACGGCCGAGCGGCTGCGGTCCATGGTGTAGAAGTGCAGGCCCGGGACGCCGGCCTTCACCAGGGAGAGGCACTGCTCGTGGGCGAAGTCGATGCCGAACCTCACGACCGCGTCCTTGTCCTCGGGCGGGAGGGCGCCCAGCCCGGAGCGCAGGGCAGGTGTGATGGTCGCGCCGCACAGGCTCGCGAGCGTCTCCATCATCTTCACGCTGAACACCGGCATCACGCCGGGCAGGATCGGGACCGTGATCCCGGCCTTCCTGCAGCGCTCCACGAAGCCGAAGTAGCAGGCGTTGTCGTAGAAGTAGTTCGTGATCACGTACTCGGCGCCCGAGTCCACCTTCAGCTTGAGGTAGTCGAGATCCTTCTCCCTGCTCGCGGCCTCGACGTGACCCTCGGGGTAGCCGGCGCAGCCCAGGCAGAAGTCCCAGCGCCCGCTCACGAGGGCGACCAGATCCGACGCGTGGGCCAGGGCCTGCGGGTGCGGGGCGCGCGCCCCTTCCTCGCGCGGCGGATCGCCGCGCACGGCGAGCAGGTTCTCGACGCCGAGCGCCCGGTAGTCGTCCAGCACGGCAGCGATGTCGTCCGGCCCCAGTCCCCAGCACGCGAAGTAGGCAATGACGTCCAGGCCCCTGCCCTTCAGGAGATCCGCGACCAGCTTGCGCGAGCCGTCACGGGTCGATCCGCCCGCGCCGAACGTGACCGACACGAAGTCGGGCTCGATGGCCGTGAGGTCGGCGATCACCGACTCGAGCTTGGAGGCTGCCTTGGGATCCCTGGCCGGGAACAGCTCGAACGACACGGTGGGCGTCTTCTTGTGCTTCCAGATGTCGACTATGCGCATCGCTATCCCCCTTTTCGCCCTGCGGGCGGATTATGCGCGCAGGGCGGCCAGCGCCTTGCCGTAGTCCGGCTCCCGAGCGATCTCGGGGACCTGCTCCGTGTACAAGACCACGTCCTTCTCGTCGAGGACCACGACCGCCCTCGAGAGCAGACCGGCCAATGGCCCGTCCACGATCCTAGCACCCCAGTCGCGGCCGAAGTCCCTGGACCGGAGCTCGCTGAGCGGGATCACCTTGTCGATTCCCTCGGCATCGCAGAACCGCTTCTGCGCGAACGGAAGGTCGGCCGAGACCGTCAGGACGACTGCGCCCACGAGGCTCGTGGCCTCGAGGTTGAAGCGCCTGGCCGAGGCGGCGCAGACCCCTGTGTCGAGGCTGGGCACGATGTTCACGATCTTGCGCTTCCCGGCGAAGTCCGAGAGCCGGGCGTCCGTGAGGTCGCCCCGGGTGAGGAGGAAGTCGGGCGCCCTGCTACCCACTGCTGGCAGCGTGCCGGATGTGTGGATCGCGCTCCCCTCGAGTGTAATCGTGGCCATGGCTACCCCGGGATGCCCGGGCCCTCGATCTTCGGCGGGACCATGAAGAAGACCTCGCGCGTGTCGAGGACCGTGATGCCCTCCCCGATGACGTCGATGTAGGCCTTGAAGACCTGCGGCTCGTCAGTGGGCTCGATGGTCATGTTGCGCGCCGGGAAGATGTCGAAGCACACGACCGTTCCCGGGAGAACGTCCAGGAACTCGTCCGGCTGGCCGTCGGGCGGGGCCGAGGTGTCGGCGATGGTCAGGCCGCCCACGCAGATCATGGTGGGATCCGCGGGATCCGAGACGCCGCCCACCGGGTTGGGGGCGATGCGCTCGATGAACATGGTCGCGTCCACGAGATCCGTGTCGTCGTCGCGGCCCAGGGCCGAGATGTCGATGGGCACGTCGCGCGCGAGCGTCTCGATCCCGCTCACGACCTCGGCGCTCAGGCCAGTGCCGTCCCAGTTGATGTCGTAGACGAGCGGGTTGCCCGTGACGTCGATCGCGCCGGTGTCCGATGCGATCTGCACGAGGTGCGTGCGCGACGTCGCGTCCGACCCCGTGTGCACGCCGATCACGCGCGCGTGGATGCCCAGGAGCTCGGTCACGGTCTCCTCGTAGGTGGGTGGCGTGGGAACCACGCCCGAGTAGGTGTCGTACGCTCCAGGCCCGTTGTGGAAGGGGGCATCCGTTATGAGGACGATGATCGGAACCGCTCCGTTCCTGAAGCACGGGTACCCGACCTCGCCTGCGCCGCAGGTCGTCTGCGGCAGGAGGTAGGTGCCGAGGCCTAGGCCCGTGGACACTGCCCAGAGGGCAGGCACGTCCGACTCCGGGGTGTCTCCGCCGCCGTGGGATACCAGGCCGTTCACCGCGGTCTGGGCCACGGCCGGATCCATGGTCATGCGCTGGTCGAGCTCGAAAACGTCGTCCGAGCCGCCGCCGTAGAAGCTGTAGGGGTAGTCGTCGAAGTGGGACACGCCGTACCAGGCGTCCGGGATGATTGCGTCGATGCCCGGTATGATGGTGCCCGAGAGCCCGGTCCTCAGGTTCGCGATGGCCCCGCTCATGGACCCGGTCGTGTCCATCATGAAGAAGACGTCTGCCTTCTGGATGTCGGTCGCCGACTCCTGGATGGACCACATGTACCAGTCACCCTGGTTCCGCGCCGACCAGTGCCCCGTCTCGCGGGTGGTCGGGTTCGACCAGGACGACTCGACCGACCGCCTGAACGACGAGGACTA
>CAZGVR010000141.1:0-4536 GCA_964528945.1 uncultured Myxococcales bacterium | reverse complement strand
CATGGTCGGATCGGGATCCTCGTCGTAGGGCACGAGGAAGTAGAAGTTGCCATCCGCGGTCGGGTTGGAGGACGCGTCCAGGGGATCGGTGCCAGCGCCCACCTCTATGAGATCCGGGATGCCGTCGAGGTCCGTGTCCTCGTTGTAGGGATCCAGGCCGTTCTCGTCCTCCCACTCGTCGCTCAGGCCGTCGTTGTCCGAGTCCATGTCCCTGAAGTCCGAAACGCCGTCCGCGTCAGTGTCGCGCGGCCAGGACCCCGGGTTTGTGTCGCCGGCTTCCTCGGCGTCGGTCAGGCCGTCGCCGTCCGAGTCCAGGTCGTGGAGGTCCACCATGAGATCGCCGTCCGAGTCCTGGTTCGCGGGCTTCTCCTGCATGTCGGTGATGGTGTCGCCGTCCGAGTCGAGGTCCATGTAGTCGGGAACGCCGTCGCCGTCCCAGTCCACGGGGTAGTCCGGGTTGCCGCCGATCTCCTGGACGTCGGTGATGGTGTCGCCGTCGTTGTCGTCGTCCGCGAAGTCCGGGATACCGTCCAGATCCGAGTCGCCCGACCCCTCGTCCGCGTCCTGGATGCCGTTGGCGTCGCTGTCCAGGTCCCGGAAGTCGGGATCGCCGTCGCCATCGGAGTCCGCAGGAGGCGTCCCTGGGTCGAAGTCCCCTGCCTCGGCCAGGTCCTGCATGCCGTCCCCGTCCGAGTCCGCGTCGAGGTAGTCGGGCGTGCCGTCACCGTCCGTGTCCGTGGCGCCCGAGGTCTCGTACCTGCCCTCGTCCTCGTCGGAGATGCCGTCGCCATCGGCGTCCTGTGCCGTGGGGATGACGTCGGTCCCGTCACCATCCGAGGTGCCGTCGCCTGGAAAGTGGTCGAAGTCCTTCTGGCACCCCTGTGCCGCCATCAGCAGCGCAACGGCCAGGAAGGCTCTCGCGATCTTCGGAAGCTTCATGACTGCACTCCTCCACGTCCAAGACGATCCCCCGCAAGGAAGGACCGTCGCTGCTCTTGCCAAACTCGTTTTGCATATTACTGTACTTCACGCACCGCGCAAGCGCGGAGTTGGAAAGGCGGCCCCGGTGGAAGGCGGAGCGTTTCTCGGCAGGCGGCTTGGTGCTAGGGGGCCGGACGGAGAGGGCTTCGACGAGCGGGCCTACGTCCGATCGATGATCGAGGAGATCGTCAGGGAGTGCCCGAGGCGCCAGGCTGCGAGCGAGGACGAGCGCCGAGCCCACGACCTCGTGCACGCCGAGTTCGAGCGCATGGGTCTGCCCGGAACCTTCCAGGAGTTCCGCTTCAACGACAGCCTCTACCAGAACCTCGCGCTGCACTTCGGCCTGGGGGCGGCCGGCACCGCGGTATCGAGCGTGGCTCCTCTCCTCAGCATGATGATCCACCTCGCGGTCGGGACCTCCCACTACCTGGACTCCACGCGACGCGGGTTCCTGCTGAGGCGTCTCCTCCCCTTCAAGCCATCGAGGAACCTCGTCGTGAGGGTGCCCGCGTCCAGGGGCGCGGAGCTCAGGATAGTGCTCCTCGCCCACATCGATTCCGCGTTCACGGGCCTGATGTTCGATCCGCGCCTGCTCAGGAACCTGGGGCCGAGGCTGATCCCGCGGGACTTGAACCCCCTGAACAGGTCGCTGATGCTGGCGTGCTACTCGCAGTTCCTGCTCGCGGGAGTGGATGCGGGCAAGCTCGTGCTGGGGCCGCTCGCCCTGCTCCTGCTGCCGCTCGAGGCCCTGCTCGCGGTGCCGCAGTGGATCACCTTCCTGCTCAACCTGCAGGTCGTGCTCAAGAACGAGATCGTGCCTGGCGCGAACGACGATCTGTCGGGAGTTGCCGCGCTGGCGCTGCTCGCCAGGCGGCTCGTCCCGTCCAAGCCCGACAACGTGGAACTGGTGTTCGCGGTCACGGGCGCGGAGGAGGCGAGCATGGGCGGCGCCCAGGCCCTGGCGCGCGAGCACATGGACACATGGGACAGGAAGCGCACCGTGATCATAGGCCTGGACGGCCTCGCGAGCGGCCAGCTCCGCTGGTTCGAGGAGGGCGAGGTCAAGGTCGTGCCAGTGCCCGCCTGGATCGAGGAGATCCTCCAGGGGATCGCCGCATCCGACCCGCGCTTCGGCGGCCTTCGCAGGTTCCGCATCCCCATGGGAGCGACCGACGTGCTGCCGTTCAGATCCATGGGCTGGGACGGCGTGTGCCTGGGCTGCGTGGACGAGGACTGGGGCGCGCCGAGGCACTACCACCAGCCGACCGACACGCCGGAGAACCTCGACCCGGGCGAGGTCGTCGCGGCCGTGGACGTCGCCGAGAAGCTCGTGCAGGCGATCGTGGGCCAGAGGACCGGCAAGGGACCGGGGACCTGCTCATGACGTTCGAGCTCGTCCGGCGAGCGCGAGTGGCCTCGCTCGGCGTGGAGCTCGAGGAGTACGTGCACGTGGCCACCTTGGCCCGGCACCTGCACCTCGCCTCGACCGACGCGAACAACGCGTTCCTGGTCGCGTTCCCGACCGTCCCCACGGACTCGAGCGGTGTCGCCCACATACTCGAGCACACGACTCTCGCGGGGAGCGAGCGATTCCCGGTGCGGGATCCATTCTTCATGATGATCAGGCGGTCGCTGGCCACATTCATGAACGCCTTCACCTACAGCGATTTCACTGCATACCCGTTCGCCACGCAGAGCCCGAAGGACTTCGACAACCTGCTCCAGGTCTACCTCGACGCGGTCTTCTTCCCGAGGCTGCACGAGCTGGACTTCCTGCAGGAAGGGTGGAGGATCGAGCCCGAGGACCCGGCAGTGCCAACGTCGCCGCTCGGCCTCAAGGGCGTGGTCTACAACGAGATGAAGGGTGCCATGAGCAGCCCGGTCCAGAGGCTGCAGCAAGTGCTCCAGACGAGCCTGTTCCCCACGACGACCTACCATCATAACCATGGTGGAGATCCAGAGGATATTCCCAATCTTACGTACGAAGATCTAAAGAACTTCCACAGCAAGCACTACCATCCCTCCAACGCCGTGTTCATGACCTTCGGCGCCATCGAGGCAGCCGCGCACCAGCACCGCATCGAGGAGCTGGCCCTGGGGCGTTTCTCGCGCATCGAAGTGGATCACGGGATCCCGGACGAGAGACGCCTTGCCGCACCTGTCAGGTTGGCGACATCCTGTCCCCTGTCGGCCGGCGAGGACCCCGCGAGGAAGACGCACCACGTGGTCGGCTGGCTCCTGGGAAGGGGCGCGGACGCGGGCGAGCTCATGAGGGCGCACCTCGTCGGCATGTGCCTGCTGGACAACAGCTCGTCGCCGCTACGTCAGGCCCTGGAGACCTCGCCGCTGGGCACGGCGCCGTCGGTGCTCTCCGGGCTCTCGGACCACACGCGCGAGATGACGTTCGCGGCCGGGGTCGAGGGGTCCGAGCCCGAGCATTCCGACGCCGTCGAGAAGCTCGTGATGGACGTGCTGCAGCGCGTGGCCGAGGACGGGATTCCGGAAGCCGACGTTGCAGCCATGATCCATCAGCTGGAACTATCGCAGAGGGAGATCGGGGGGGGAGGCTTCCCGTACGGCCTCCAGCTGATGCTGGGCGTGCTGCCTGCGACGCTGCACGGAGGGGACCCGCTCCGCATACTCGACATCGATCCGGTCCTCGAGGACCTGCGATCGAGCGCCCGGGATCCGGGCTTCGTCAAGGGGCTCGTGAGATCCATGCTGGTGGACAACCCGCACCGGGTCCTGGTCACCATGGCGCCCGACCCCGGCATGGGGCAGCGGCTGGAGAAGGAGGAGGCCGAGCGTCTCGCCTCCATGGTGAGCGGCCTCGACCAGGCAGGGCGGGCACGGCTCGCCGAGCTTGCGGTAGCGCTGCGCCTCCGCCAGGAAGCGAAGGACGACCCGGAGATCCTGCCGAGGGTGGGCGTTGGGGACGTGCCTGCCGATCGCCGGATCCCGGAGGGATGCGACGGACGTGCGGCCGCGCTGCCGGCCACGATCTTCCGGGCCGGGACGAACGGGATCCTGTACACCCAGATCGTGGCCTCGCTGCCATCGCTGCCGGCGACCGACGTGGACGTGCTTCCGATGTTCACGTCGTTCCTCACCGAGGTCGGGTGCGGCGGCCGCGACTACGTGGAGACCCTCTCCTGGCAGGCTTCGGTGTGCGGCGGTGTGAGCGCACGCCCTGCCGTCCACTCGGGCGTGAACGACGTCACCGCTCTCAAGGGATCCTTCGTGCTGGGCGGCAAGGCCCTCACCAGGAACGCCAGGGACTTCGCCGACCTCCTGAGGCAGACCCTCGAGAGCCCGCGCTGGGACGAACTCAGGCGGCTGCGAGAGCTGGTCGCCGAGATACGCACGCACGCGGAGTCCGAGGTCACCGAGAGAGGGCACGTGCTCGCGATGACCGCGGCCGTGGCCGGGATCGCCCCCGGCGGGGCGCTCAACCACAGGTGGGGCGGGCTCCTGGGCATACGGAGGCTCAAGCAGCTCGACGCATCGCTCGACCACGATGCCGAGCTGGCACGCTTCGCCGAAAGGCTACGGGCC
>CAZGVR010000140.1:5592-8955 GCA_964528945.1 uncultured Myxococcales bacterium | reverse complement strand
GGGCTGGACCTTCGTCCCTGGCGCCTTCGACGGCTTCTTCTCGGGCGGCTTGGCCGCCTTCGGGGCTGAGGCCGGCGGAGGCAGGGGAGGCGGGGGAGGCACTCCCGCTTCCCGGGGATCCGGCGGAGGCGCAGCCTTTCCTCCCGGAGCGATGGGCATGTCCTTCAGCCACTCGAGCCACTCGCCCGCCTCCTCCTCGACCTGGCTCTCCCACGCGTCCGGGGTCATGGGCGGCCTGCCGTACCACTCGCAGGCGTCGCGGTCGCGCACGGCGCCGATCTTCTCCGCCACCTCCAGATCCACTTCCCTGGACATCTCCTCCCTCAGGTCCCTCTCGATGTCCTCCCTCATATCCTTCGACAACGCCTCGAATTTCCGCTCGACCTGCCGTGAAACGTCGACCTTGCGCCTGCATCCCCCCACCGCAGAGTGGACAAGGGCGAAGCACCCCGCGATCAGGAGCAGGCCGACCACCAGGGCAATGCTGCCCGACACCACCCCGGCCCTGCCCATGATGGTCTCCTCGCCCTTCCTGGCGGCCCGCGTGGCACCGATCATGCCGGTCATGAGCGCCGCCACCCCGAGCATGGGGCTCAAGAACAGATCGAGCACCGGCACGAAGAGGAATGCTACTCCGAGGATGCCCAGGATCAGGGAAGCATGCTGCATCGTACTGCCCCCTCCAGGATACGGTTATCAGCCGACAGGGGCGTCCGCGTCGTCACCGTCGTCGGCCGGCGTGTCCGGCGCGGAATCGGCGGCGCCGTCGCCTGCCGTGTCCGGGGTGGCGCCGTCGTCGCCCGTCGTGTCATCTGGCGAGTCAGGGGCCGTGTCCACTGGCACGTCGGCGGTGTCGGGCTGGGTGTCGGTCCCGGGATCGCCGGCCGTGTCCGGTGACGTGTCGGTCACCGCGTCGGGCACCAGGTTGCACTCGCTCTCCAGCAGGCAGATGCCCCTGTCGATGGGCGTGTCCGACCCGGCAGACTTGCAGCAGATCAGGGGCGCCTCGCAGTCGTTGTCGATCTGGCAGCTCTCGCCTTCCGTCTGCTTGCAGCCGGAGGCGGCGATCGCCCCGAGGAAGAGGATCATGATTGCTTTGCGAAACATGGCACCGCATTATAGGGGCGCCTCCACTCGCGGGCAAGGACCGTTCGCCCCCCGGCAGCAAGTCGTTGCAGCGCCGGTCGGCATGGTCTACATAGACGTCGATGCAACCCGACCCGTCGCGAACGGCTCCTGCGTGCCTGCTCGCAGCCGCCGCACTCTTGCTCGCGACCTGCGCCATCAGGTCCGAGCAGCCGGACATCGACGGAGAGACCGTCACGCTCACCCTCCTGCACACCTCGGACATCCACTCGCGGCTCATCCCCTACGACCTGGACGTCGGCGAGGTCGATGCCGGTCTCGGGCTCGACCCGGCGAACGCGCCCTTCGGCGGCGCGGCCCGTCTCGCCTTCCTGGTGCACAGGGAGCGCGCGTCCTCCTCGCGCGTGTTGCACGTCGACACCGGCGATCCCTTCCAGGGCGCTCCCATCTTCAACGTATACGAGGGCGAGGCCGAGTTCAGGGTCCTCTCCGAGATCGGGGTCGACGCCATGGTGGTGGGGAACCACGAGTTCGATCGCGGCCCCGACAACCTGGCCGACAAGCTCGACCGGTGGGCCGCGTTCACGCCGATCGTCGCCAACTACCTCTTCCGCGACCCGGGCTTCCCGGGCGCGAACGATCTCGGCAGGCTGATAAGGCCCTTCGCCGTGTTCGACCTGGAGGGTCTCAGGGTCGGCGTGATCGGCCTCGGGGACGTGGCCACCATGCATTCCATCCTGGAGACCGGCAACGACGCGGGGATCACGCCGCTCGATCCCGTAACCGTCGCGCAGTCCTACATAGACCTGCTCCGCCCATCGGTCGACGTGGTCGTACTGGCCAGCCACCTGGGCCTGACCTCGGACCAGGAGGTCATAGAGGGGACGACCGGCGCGGACGTGGTCCTGGGCGGCCACCTGCACATCGTGCTCCAGCCGCCCAAGGTCGTCATGGACTGCCAGTCCCAGGAGGTCCGCGACCGCACGGGGTGCGCTCCCCGGCCCGTGGTCCTCGCTCACTCCGGCGCGTTCAACAAGTACCTGGGCCGCCTCGATCTCGCGCTCGAGCAGTCGCCGACCGATCCCGGCGACTGGGAGGTGATCTCCCATTCGTACAGGCTGTTCCCCGTCGACGCCACCGTGCCCGAGGACCCGGTCGTCAAGGACATGATCCGGGTCTACGAGGAGGGGATGGACCGGGTGGTCAACGTGGATCAGCTGATCGGCTACGCTCCGCTCACGGTCAGGCGCTTCGGCTCGGGCGGCGGCGACTCCGCGCTCGGGAACCTCGTGTCGACCTCCATGTGGCTCCGCCGGTCCATAGAGACCGACTTCGCGCTCACGAACACGACCGGGATCAGGTCCGATCTGCCGGCCGGCCCGGTCACCGTGGAGGACCTCTACAACGTGTTCCCGTTCGATAACACCATCACCACCATGTTCCTCACGGGGGAGGAGGTCCAGGAACTGTTCGACTACGTTGCCCACAGGACCACGGTGCGCGGCTGCCAGAGCCAGGCGCAGATCGCCGGCGCCAAGGTCACGCTCGTCTGCGGCGTTTGCGGATCCGGGGAGCAGGGCTGCGCGTCGGAGATCCGCATCGGGTCCCCGCCCGAGGGCGGCTCGTGGAGCGACGTGCCGGCCATCACGAGCGAGGGCGTCTACGAGCTGGCGACGAACAACTACATCGCCCAGGGCGGCAGCGGCTATTTCATGCTCCGCAGGAACACGACCCAGATGGACTCCGGGGTCCCGCAGAGGGACGCGGCCATCGACTACATCAGGACCGGACCGCCCTGCATGGAGCCGATCTCCTGCGCCGCGGACTCCGACTGCGGCGCGCAGGGGTCGTGCGTGTGCAACGGCCTGTGGTCCTGGCCGGGGTCCGGTGAGTGCCTGGCCCTGCCGGAAGGCTGCGTGGAGCGGCACTGCGTCCTCGCCTCCGGCGTCGAGGACATCGCGGCCTTCTACGGCGACATCGACATCGCCTCCGGGCCTGTCGACCCGGCCGAGTCCTACTGCACGTGGCGCAACTGGGCCGCAGACGAGTGCTCCTCCCTCGCGTGCGTGGACGGATCCATGGGCGCCGAGGAGGACGGCCGGATAGCGGTGACCCTGTGAGCAGGACGCCAAACGCGGTGCTGGCCGCGCTCGCATCCCTCGCCGGCCTCGAGGGGTGCAACCTCGATCCGGTCCCGCCCGCTGACTCGCCCTCCGCCTTCCACGTGGACTTCGGGCCCGGGCCGGACCTTGGCGACGCATCGCCCCTTCCTTTCAA
>CAZGVR010000140.1:3545-5582 GCA_964528945.1 uncultured Myxococcales bacterium | reverse complement strand
CTTCGCCGTCACGGTGTCGCCGCGCGGCAGGTCGTTCCAGGGCTGGCTCACGGTGACGTCCGAGCCCGGAGTCGTCCTGTCAGTCACGGGTCCCGAGTCCAGCACGAACCACGCGAGGCTCGACCTGGCCGACGGGGCGACCGCCACCATGACCGTGTCCCTGGCGCTGGGCTACGGCCCGACCAGGATATGGGTCGTGGACGAGGGCTTCCTCCCGGCCACCGGCGCCCCGGCCGCGTGCATGAACGCCTCCGACGACGACGGGGACGGCCTGGCCGACGATGTCCAGGACCCTGGCTGCGCGTCGGCCGAAGACGGCAGCGAGGAGGGAGGCTCCATGGCCGCCGGCATCTCCCCGCAGATCACCTTCGTGAACCCGCGGATCTCGGACGTGCAGGGCGACTCGTGGGAATCGCCGCTCATGGGCAGGGCCGTGAGGATCGACCGCGGCAGGCTGGTCGTGACGAGGATATCCTCGGACGGCTTCTGGGTCACGGACATCGATCCGGCCGCCCCCGCCGGCGGGTCCAACAGCCTGTACGCGTTCAACTACAACACTCCCTGGCACCTGAGGGAGTGCGACTTGCTCACGGACCTGACGGGCATCGTCGGGGAGTTCTACGGGTACACGGAGCTCCAGTTCCCGTCCTGGACCGTCGCCGATCCCGACGGCCGCGTGCCCGAGCCCACGTCGAGCGCCGAGTGCCCGATCCCGGCCCCGTTCGCGCTCGAACCGGGGACCGCGGGGAGCGACGCGGCCATGGAGCGTCTCGAGTCGGGCCTCGTGCGCGTCTCGGGCGGGCGGATCGGCACGATGTTCGTGGACTGCGATCTCGACGGCAACGGCGTGGTCGACTTCACGGGCAGCGACGGCGAGTGCAGGCTGAACTGCGAGAACCACGCCGAGTGCACGGAGCTGAACCAGTACATGCAGTACGGCCAGTATTCCCTGGTGCTCGACGGATGCACGGGCTCGGACTGCACGAGGATCTGGGCCGTCACCCGCGACGCGGTGCCCGGGTACTGGGCCGATCACCACGCCGGCGCGATCATCGCGGTGCTCACGGGCACGGTGCGCCACGTCGAATTCCTCGACCCCTCCTGGATCATCGAGCCTCGATGCGAGGACGACCTCGTTCTTTCCGGCGCTCCGCTTCCGATGTGGGAGGCGTGCGTGCCGCCCTACGCCAGGGGCGAGTACGAGGACGACAACTGATGGATGGAGCCATGAGATCTGCCACCAGACCAACCACCCTGGCCGCCGCCGCCGTGCTCGCCGCCCTCCTGCCAGCCCGGGCCGCATGGGCAGGCGACTTCATGGACACGCGGATCACGTGGGTCTTCGGGGACGACGACTTCCTGGCCGACGCCGGGGAGAAGATCCCCGACTCGCCGCTCCCGTCGATCGCGGACCGCGAAGGCTACGAGCTCTTCTTCGACAACCTCGACTCGAGGTACACCGGAAGGGAGAACCAGTCCCATCTCGTCATGTACAAGATGCTTCCGGGCTTCATCCCGAAGCTCACGACCGAGGCTGCGGTCGTCCTCCAGTTCGAGATCTACGAGGGCGGTCTCGACTTCGGAGACGACGGCACGTACCTCAAGCTCCACTACCACACCAGGGATCCCCTGGGCCCGGACGGCCTCTCGGTCGTCTTCTTCCCGTTCGACACGGAGCGGCTGAGGCTGGGCTACCTCTGGGACATCTCCTGGGGTGGCGGGGCCATCTTCACGAACAAGCGGCACGGCTGGGCACCAGGGGCCAAGGTCGCGTTCAGGCACGACATCTTCGACGCTTTCCTGGGGTTCAAGACCACCAAGCTCTCCATCATGAGGGGGAATACCGAAGAGGGCGAGCCTCTCAGCGTGCAGGAGACCGCCTACGGCCTCCTGGCCGGGGCAGGGGTCGACATCGCCAACGCCTTCCGCATCGACCTCGGCGGAGGCTACTTCCAGCAGGGGACCTTCGAGTTCAACGGGCTGGTCGGGAGGCCCGTGTACACGGCCGGCTTCTCGCTTCGCCTCACCTACCATCTG
>CAZGVR010000140.1:1682-3535 GCA_964528945.1 uncultured Myxococcales bacterium | reverse complement strand
AGCTTGCCGTCCAGCTGTCCGCCGAGGGGACGGTCCTGATCCAGCACCTCGCCGATCCCGAGCGATACGCGAGCACCGTGATCCAGCCCGCGTACGCCGCGGCCCTGCAGCTCCGCATCTCGTGGGGCGGCCTGAGGGCGCACCTGACCGGCTTCTTCCGCACGACGCCGTACATCCTCCACACGATCCCGGGGTTCTCGCCGTTCTGGGGAATCCCGCATGCCGTGGACGTCAAGCCCGAGATCTTCGCGGCCGCCGGCATCGACTACCTGATAGCCGGGGCGCACCTGACCCCCGGGATCATCCTTGGCATCCAGAACCCGGCCTCGTACTCGGCCGGCGGCACGACAGTGGTCATCCGGGACGAGTCCAGCCGCGACATCCTCCCATCCGGGGAGATGACGCTCCCGATCTTCTCCATGCGGGCCAGCCTCAAGTGGGATCTCTCGGGAATGATGAGCCTGCTCCTGTTCGTTCAGTACGTGCACGACGCGAACATGACCAGGCTCGTGCGCGACCCGAGCGGCACCTTCCGCACGTACCAGGCCGCGGACGCGCTGGGGGCCGCCCTCGTGGCCCAGGCCCGCTTCTGACATGGGCGCCGCATCCCGGCCGCCGCGGAACCCTGTCGCGCCGCCCCGGACGGGAGAGCGGCCCGAGGCGGTCCTGCTCGCCAGCGGCGGAATGGACTCGACGGTCCTCATGGCCTCGGCCCGAGAGGCGGGGTGGGGCATCCACGCGCTCACTGCCGCGTACGGGCAGCGTCACGCCGCCGAGATGGAAGCCTCGAGGCACCAGGCTCGCATCTGGGGCTGCGCGTCCCACGACGTCGTGGATCTCCAGCGCCTCCCCTTCCGGGGTTCGGTCCTGACGGATCCCTCGCTCCCCGTGCCGGCCGGCCGCGTCCAGGATCGTCCGGCCGGGGAGCAGGTGCCCGCGACCTACGTCCCGGCCCGGAACCTGGTTCTCCTCTCCCTGGCCACGGCACTGGCCGAGTCGAGGGGGCTCAGCGTCGTGCTGATCGCCACCAACTCCGTGGACTTCTCGGGGTACCCGGCCTGCAGGCCCGAGTTCACGAGCGCCTTCGACAGGGCCGCCTCCCTGGGCACCAGGAACGGGGTGCGCGTCCTGGCCCCTCTGTCATCGCTCGCCAAGGCCGACATAGTCCGCCTCGGCGCGCTGCTGGGAGTGGACCTTGGACGGACCGTCTCGTGCTACGACGCGGACGCGGCCGGAGCCGCCTGCGGCCGCTGCGACTCCTGCGTGCTCAGGAGGCGCGGGTTCGAGCAGGCGGGCGTGAGCGACCCGACGCGCTACTGCCGGAGGCTGCCGTGATCCGGCGCCCGTATGCGTCCCGGCTCATGGGGGCCGTCTCCGCGGTCGTCGCTGCGGCATGCGCCGCGTCCTGCGGCGGCTCGAGGGCGCACCTCGCAGGGACGCTGCCGGATCGGCTCGCGGCCGCCCCGGTAGTCCTGGTCGAGCTCGACGGCGGCGGGGTGACCGACTGGCAGATGGAGAGGGACGCGTCCATCATCCCGCGGCTCGAGGAATGCCTGCCGGCGGCCCTCGCTCCGCTGTGCCCCGGCGCCTGCGAGGTCGCCGACGCCGGACAGGGGGAGGCCCTCGGCCCGCACCTGGTCCTCGAGGTGACGACGTACTACTCGTCGAGCGCGCACTTCACCAGGGGTTTCGTGCTGGGGGTCGCGTACCACCTGCGGGATCGCGCCTCCACCGAGGAGCTGGGAGCGTTCGACTACGTCTACGAGCCGCTGACCAAGGTCATGGCCGAGGAAGGTGCCGACGGGGACGAGGCCCTGACCTACGATGCCGGTCGAACGGCCGACAGGCTCTGC
>CAZGVR010000140.1:0-1672 GCA_964528945.1 uncultured Myxococcales bacterium | reverse complement strand
TGCGCGGTCACCGACACGCTCAACACGTGCCAGGCCCGTCAGGCCGCGGACCTCGCGAAGCAGGGCCAGGGCTGAGGGAGGCGGGCAGGGTGTCGAGCAGGGCCGAAGGCTCCGGGGCGGCGAGGCGCGACATCCTGGATCGCGCGCTCGACGTCCCGACCCGCTTCTTCCTGCTCGTCGGCGAGATGACCCTCATGGGGGTCAGGTCCCTGGGCTGGATGCTCCGTCCACCGCTCCGGATCGGGCTCGTGATCCATGCCATGAGCTTCGTGGGGATCGGATCGCTCTTCATCATCACGCTGACCGGGACCTTCACCGGCGCGGTCTTCACGTACCAGTCCAACGAGGCGCTCAAGTGGTTCGGCGCCACATCCCTCGTCGGCAACATCGTCTCGCTCTCGCTGACCAGGGAGCTCGGTCCGGTGCTCGCGTGCCTGATGATCACCAGCCGCGCCTGCAGCGCCATGGCCACCGAGCTCGGCACCATGAGGGTCACCGAGCAGATCGACGCGCTCGAGTCCATGACGGTGAACCCCGTCCAGTTCCTGATCGTGCCGCGGCTGATCGCCGGGACCGTGATGGCGCCCGTGCTCACCATGCTCTTCGAGTCCTTCGGCATGCTCGGATGCTACCTCGTCGCCATCAAGGTGCTCGACGTCGATCCGGGCGCGTTCTGGCACTACGTGCACGTGTACACGGACCCCGACGACCTGGTCCACGGGGTGGTGAAGTCGGTCTTCATGGGGTACGTGTGCTCGCTCATCGCCTGCTACAAGGGGTTCCACGCGACCAGGGGCGCGGCAGGCGTCGGCCAGGCCACCAACGAGGCGGTTGTGCTCGGGTCGGTCTCGATCTTCGTGATGGACTACCTTCTCACCGTTTTCATGATCACGACCGGCTTCACGGCCTAGGCTGCTCGGCCGGATCCGTCCTGTCGAACCACGCGAAGAACCTGTCCAGGTGCTCGCGCTGGGCCGCTGGAAGGTAGTCCAGGTTCACGCCCCGGTCGATGATCTCCCAGTAGTACTTCTCGGTGACCGCGTTCATCTCCTGCTTGATCGAGCCGAGCCGCTTGCGCGAATCGATCCTCACGCACTCGTGCACGACCCGCGAGAGATCCCCGTTCCCGTTCGCCAGGTAGAACGTGGCGAGCTTGACCTGCGCCTTCCTGACGCCGCGGAGCGACTCCTCGTACGCCTTCTCCTCGCCCTCGTACTCCCGATCCACCTGCAGGAAGATCCCCAGTATCTCGCGCTCGTTGGCGAGTCCCGCCTCGCGGATCCGCATCAGGA
The DNA here is from genome assembly GCA_964528945.1 of uncultured Myxococcales bacterium. Lineage (GTDB taxonomy): Bacteria > Myxococcota_A > Polyangia > DRWM01 > DRWM01 > CAZGVR01. Next base: position 380 of record CAZGVR010000140.1, on the reverse strand, counting down.
GAGCGCATATGTCGTAGGCCGCGGTCTCGAGGATGAAGCTGAGCTTCCTGTTGAACGAGAGGATCCCGTAGTACTTGAAGTAGCCGACGACCTCCCGCACGCGCCGGGTGTCCCTGGCCTCGACCAGCTTCTCCCCCATCATCCTGTACTGGTTGAGGACGTTGTAGGCGGTCCGCACGCTGTGCGCGTTCACCGAGGCCCGGAGGTAGGTGTTGAAGAAGCGCATGCAGATGCCCACGGTCGGCTCGTCGCCGCTCTCCACGGCCCTCACGCCGATCTCCCGCGTCTGCATCGCGATGTAGTAGTTCACGTCCGCGAGCCGTCCCAGGGCGTTGTCGAACAGCATCTGGAACTGTCGGAGGACCTTCATCTCCAGCCAC
>CAZGVR010000139.1:2378-8971 GCA_964528945.1 uncultured Myxococcales bacterium | reverse complement strand
CAGCAACGTGCTCCCGGGCTTCCCTCCGGCGGGCATCAGCACGATCACGATGATGTTCCTCTCCGGTTCGTCCCACTGGGAGCGGTTCGAGGCCGACTACAGGGAAGGCCGGAAGGACGCGTACCGCGCGGAGAAGGATCGCATCGCCCGGATCCTGCTCGGTCGCGTGGAGGAGCGCATGATCCCCGGGCTCTCGTCCATGATCCGGGTCATGGAGATCGGCACGCCTCTCACCAACGCGCGGTACACGAGCAACCCGGGAGGCGCCATCTACGGCTACGACCAGGGGATGGACAACACCTTCATCAAGAGGGTGGACGCGAGGACCCCGATCCGGAACCTGTACCTGGCGGGCGCGTGGGGATCGCCGGGAGGCGGGTTCTCCGGCGCGCTCAGGTCAGGGCTCAAGACCTACCGCTGCGTGCTCGAGGACTGGAAGAAGTCGCTTCCGGGCTGACGGGCCCCTAATCCCTGTGGAACCCCAGGTCCGCCGGGTTCGCACCGCCGGAAACGTGGCCGAGGATGCCGCCCGCGGCCTCGAAGCGTCGACGCTCGGATGCGGTCTCCCCGGCCAGGCGCGCGAGATCCGGGTCGTCCTCGCGCTTCGAGCGCGAGACGCGGCCGAGCGACCAGTAGTCGAGGACCAGCTTCGAATCGCCGTAGACGTGGAGCGATCCCATGGCACCAGCCGCGCGCAGTGCGAGCAGGCAGGCCATGAGCTCGCCGTAGTTGTTGGTCCGGCCGCGGCCCAGGAGCAGGTTGCCCTCCTCTGTCAGTCTCCCCTCGGCAGGCTTGCCGAGGTGGATCACGGGCGCGCCCTCCATGGTCGTGACCCGGATCTCCACGCCGCGCCCGGGACCCGTCCCGGAATCGAAGAACAGGGAGTCGGCCGGGCAGGCCCGGAGCGCCTCCTTGCGCGCGGCCTCGCGGTCCTCGTACGGGGCGCCGGCCGCGAGCCAGCGGGACGCGGCCTCGCGGTCGGGAAAAGCGCGGCAGCGGGCGCTCCTGCCCATTACCATGCGCTCGCACTCGTCCCACGACGAGGCGATGCCCTCCCGGTCCTCGGTGCGCCAGCCGTAGACCTTCCCGGGCAGGCGGGACGGTCCGGCCGATGGAGCGGGCACTGCCTCGCCCGCGAGCCAGCGCTCCGCGGAGCGCCTGTCCGGAAAGCCCCTGAACCTGGCCTTCCGCCCGCTGACGATGGCCTCGCAGCCCACCCACGACGAGGCTATCCCCCTCTTCCCGTCGGGCAGCATCCAGGCGTAGAAGCGGTTCTTCACCGCGCCTCGAACGCCGCCCTGAGCGGGGTCGGAGCCGGATTCCCGTCCTCGTCCACGAAGACGAGCGTGACAGAGGCAGTGGCGAGGGGAGTGCCGTCGCGCACCAGCACTGCCTCCTGATCGAAGGTGACCCTCCAGTCCGACTCGAAGCGGCCCCTGGACCGGATCTCCAGCTCGTCTCCCAGCGTGGACGGCTTCTGGTATGCGACCTCGATGCGCGACACCACGGCCCTGGGCAGATTGAACCCCCTGGCGCTCGCCAGCCTCTGCGTCATCTCGGTCCGGGCCCTGTCGAAGAACCTCAGGTAGGACACGTGGTACGTGATGCCGTCCCTGTCCGTGTCCTCGTAGTAGATGCGCAGCCTGAAGGTGTCGCCGTCCTCGGGGCGGTCGGCCCGGGCCCTGCCGGCGGCTCGGTCAAGACCGAGAAACCGCGCGGTCTCCCTCGACGTCATCAACCCGGAGAGCGTCGACGCGGAGTAGCCGCCGCCCGGCAGGACCCAGGCGCCCGTCCTGTAGAGGCCGGGTATGGCCGTGGCGGCCGACGGTCTCTGGGCCCCGGACTGCGCCACGGTCTGCGCCAGGCCGTAGACGGCACCCATGTGGTTCCTGGTGTAGCCGTACATGGTCCTCGGGGTCGCGGTCTCCTGGACCTCGATCGCGCCGCCGATCCCCGGGAACATGGACTCCAGGCGGTCCAGGATCGTCCGGGTGGCCTCGCGCTTCCTCTTCGCGTACGCGGCTCCGTCGAGGTCGAACCAGGGGCGTCCGTTCACGAGCGTCACCGCGTGGATCATGCCCTTGCCGTCCGGGGCGCAGGCCGGATCCAGCCTCGTGGGGTTCGTGATGACGAGGTCCGTCTCGCCCACGGCCCCGCGCAGGCTGGCCCTGTACGCGCGCTCCGCGTCTCCCGTTCCGGAGGAGAAGGTCGTGCCGGCAGGTATGGAAAGCGATTCCGGATCCCCTCGCATGCCCAGGTAGACCGCGATCATGGAGAGCGAAGGCTCTCCGGAAGGCTCGAGCCCTGGTCCGTCCCCGGCGTTGAGGAGGGAGGCCAGCGACCACGGATCGAGGCCTGCCACCACGGCGCGGGTCTCGATCGCCAGGCCGGACTGCGCCTCGACGCCTGCGGTGCGACCTCCGGAGAGCACGACCCTGCGCGCCCCGTCCCCGGTGATGATCTCTGCACCGAGGCTGCGGGCCCGGGCCGCCATGGATGCGGCCAGGGCCCTGCCTCCGCCCACGATATGGCGGGCCTCCTCCACGAACGTGGTGGAGATGACCTTCGCGAACCAGGAATGGGACGCCCTCGAGGGAGGCAGGCCGATGAGGCTCCAGGGCATGGAGAGGACGGACCTGAGCTCCGGGGAGCCGATCGCCGGTCCCAGGGCCGCCTCGAACGTCCTCGTGCCCGCGAGGCGCATGCCACGGACCAGCCTGCGCATGTCCCCGTCGAGCGCCCCCGCGACGGTGTCGCGGTGGATGGACGTGCACTCCCGAATCAGGCGCGAGAGCGCGTCCCGCTCGTCAGGGAACGCGGACGCGAGCGCCTCGAACCGCTCCTCACGGCCGTTGGGCAGCTCCAGGCGCAGCGACGGCGTCGATATCACGGCCGTCCTCTCTGGTGCCTCGAGCCGGACCGCGTCCGCGATGCCCAGCCTGCTGAGAAGCAGGTGAAAGCTCTCGCCCTTCGCGAGTCCCCCGACGCAGTGCTGCGAGACGTCGAAGCGGTAGGGTCCGCGCTCGAACCCGCTCGCGTAGCCGCCAAGCTCCGAATGGCGCTCGAGGAGAGCGACGTGCGCGCCGCGGCCCGCCAGATCGGCGGCGCATGCCAGACCTCCTAGGCCGGCACCGATGACGACCACGTCCACCTTCACGGAGTCACCGTCCTACTTGACCACCTTGGCTATCGTCCTCAGCGTGAGCGACTTCATGGCATAGCAGGGCGTGGAGTCCTTCTCCCTGATCGTCAGATCCACGACCGTGCTCTCCTCGCTCATGGAGACCAGGCGGCAGCAGACGTACGCATCCGTGCCCGTGAGCGGCCTGTAGACCTCGACCCGCTCCACCGATGCGGGGATCGCCATGACCATGAGCCGCTCCATGGCCCAGCTCGACGCGACCTGCACTGCCATGTCGCTGGCCACGGGGTTGAAGAGGAAGGATCCCCTCGAGTCGAGATGGGTCATGGCCTCCGGCGTGAGCTGCACCAGGCCGACGCACCTCGTGCTGTCCGAGATGGTGGCCTTGAGCCCTCGGAAGATCGGGCCGGTCGCCAGGTTCTCGCGGAACGCGTCGTCCAGGAGCTTGTAGAAGTGCACGCCGCCGCCGCCCGCCGCCCTGCGCTCCAGGGAGGCGGCCTCGTCGGGCGAGGCCATGGGCACGAGGTCGATGAGCGGGGAGGGATCCGCCATGCGGGCCGTCGCGTACATGAGGTTGGCGAGGGCGCGCGCCGGCACGTTCGGCCTCTGCTCGGGCAGCGCTCGGAGCATGCCGTCCTCGACCACGACCTCGACCCCGTGGTTCTCGCGCCGGATCCACATGGGCCTGCGGAAGTTGACGTCCTCCAGGCTCGTGGGATGGCCGCCGTTCGTGGCCTCGGCGAAGAGCTCGATGACGAAAGTGCCCGGCACCACCGGCTGGCCGTTCAGGCGGTGCTGATCCAGGAACGCGTCCTTCTCCGGCGAGAACCTGGCCGTGGGGCCTCCGTCCTCGAGCAGGCTCGTGCGGATGGCGACCTGACGCCTCGCGGGCATGCTGAACGCCGATCCAGGGTTGAACACGGACACCTGGTTGAGCGGTGCCCGGCTCCTCAAGGCCCTCAGGAACAGGTCCACGCCCGAGGTCGCGTCCAGGACCGTGAGGCCCAGGCTCTCGAAGTTCCTGGCCTCGCGTTCGGAGACCATGCCCGTCCCGCGCCAGGCCGTCCACTCCATGGTCGTGACCCTGGTCTGCGGGTGATGGGTCGCCAGCGCCCGTCCGGCCGCGGTGAGCGTGAAGTTCGCGAGGGCGTAGTCGGTCTGGCCTTCGTTGCCGAAGGCCCCGGTCACCGATCCGAACGAGACGAACATCCGCAGATCGTCCCAGTCGAGGACCTCCTCGGCAAGGAGCACGGGGAGGATCTTGGTCTCGACGGTGTCCAGCACCTGATCGTCCGCGAGATCCTCGATGAGTGCGGCCCGCTGGATCCCGGCCCCGTGGACGAAGCCACGGATGGTCCCGCCCCTTCCGAGGCGGCGCAGGACCTTCCTCAACGCGTCCAGGTCACGGACGTCGCAGGCCTCGTAGGTGGCTCGGATCCCCTCCTTCTCGAGCTTCCCGAGGTTGCGGTGGATCTCCCACTGCGAGCGCATGCGCCTACCCTCGCGCCTTGCCTCGCCTCTGGGCATGCGCCCGCTCCGCGCGAGACCGATCTCGGCGTAGTGGATGGCCTTGTCGATGTCGCCGGGCTGGGCGTCGAGCCAGGGCTCGTGGCTCCCTGGCAGCTGTGTGCGTCCCAGCACGTGCAGCCTGCAGCCGGTCTCCATCGCCAGGCTCCGGATGCACTCGAACACTATGCCCCTGGCGCCGCCGGTCACGACCACCAGGTCGTCCTTGCCAACGGGCAGCGGCCCCTGATCCACGTCGAGCGCGGGGATGTGATCGATCGTCACGCGCTCCTCGCCCAGCGTGCCCACGAGGACCCCCTCGCTCACCGCGTCGAGGTTGTGCCCCACGGCCTGGGCCCATCCGGAATCCCCTGCGTCGATGACCTGGAAGATCGCCTCGGGGATCTCCCTCTGGAGGCTGAGGGCGAAGCCGGCCGGGAACGATCCCAGCAGGCTCCTGCCGCCGCTCTCGAGGCCGAAGCAGCCGTCCATCGAGACCGGGATGATCACCCGCCTGGGAGCCTTCGAGAGGTGACGCTTGAGCGCCCTGAACGCCCCGAACAGTCGCGTCGTCTCGCGCCTGAGGGAGGCGGCCTGCCTGCTCGCCTTGGCCTGGGTGGCCTGGAGCCCGCCGTGGGCCGCGTAGATCACGGGGTCGCACCGGGCGAGGAGCGCCTCGAGCGAGGCACCGTCCCCTGCCAGCTCGTCGGCATCGACCCTGTCGATCTCCACGCCGCGGCCCGCCAGCATCCTGGAGATGTCCTCGTCGGTCTTCGTGTGCCCGGTCACCAGCAGGGCGCGCTTGCATGGGAACAGCCTGACGCTGGTGCCGCGGAGCGGGACCCTCGTGGCCCTGTTCAGGATGCACGGCTCCTGCACGATGCCGGGGACAGGGACGGCTGCGGTGGCGGAGGCGGAGGAGGCCCGGAACCCCGGCGATGGTGCGGGCTGCGCCGCGGCCGTCTCGGTCTTGGCGGCCACCGCCTCGGCCAGCACGCCGGCGAGCACCGCTATGGTGCGGATCCTGGTCTTGGGCTTCAGCTTGGGATCCAGGCCCTCGGCCTCGAGGATCTCGCCCCATACCTCCGCGCGGAGGACCGAGTCGATCCCGAGGTCGGCCTCGAGGTCGACGTCCTCTCCGAGCAGCTCGGCCGGATAGCCCGTGCGCTCGGCCAGTCGCCTTCGCAGGGTCTCCATCAGCCTTGCCGCGTGGTCGGTGGCGGTCGACGATCTCTCTTCCGGCGCGTACCGAAGGGCGGGGACGATCTCGGGAGCCGTGACCGCGACGGCCATTCCCTCGGCCTGGTTGCCGCCGTGACGCTGGGCGTGGGCCTGCACCACCATGACCGCAGCGGGCCGGGCATCCGGCGCCGCAGCCTGGGCCGGCCGTGCGCGCGAGGCCAGCGCCTCGGCCAGCACTCCAGCGAGCACGGTGATGGTCCTGCTCCTGGTCTTGGGCTTGAGCTTGGGATCGAGCCCCTCTGCCTCGAGGATCTCGCCCCAGATCTCGGCGCGGAGAACCGAGTCGATCCCGAGGTCGGCCTCGAGATCCACGTCGTTTCCGAGGAGATCGGCGGGGTAGCCCGTGCGCTCGGCGAGCCTCGTCCTCAAGATCGACGAGAAGCGCTCGATCTCGGAGCCTGCTGCCAGGGGTTGCACGGGCCAGGCCGGCGTGTTCTCCGGGGACGCGACCTCGCGAGCTTCGAGGATCGCCGGTGCCGCCGGACGCGCAGAGCCCGGACGGGCGGACGCGGCCTCGTGCAGGACGCCTGCGAGGACCGCGATGGTCCTTACCTTCGTCTGTGGCCTGAGCTTGGGGTCGAGCCCCTCGGTCGCCAGGATCTCGCTCCATATCTCGGCTCTCAGCACCGAATCGATGCCCAGGTCGCCTTCCAGGTCCACGTCGTCCCCGGTGAGCCCGAGCGCCTCTTCGCGCCGCAGACCG
>CAZGVR010000139.1:0-2368 GCA_964528945.1 uncultured Myxococcales bacterium | reverse complement strand
GCTGCCGCCGGCGCGAGGCTGCCGGCGTCGAGGCGCAGGGCCTCGGCGAGCGCGGCGGCGGCGGCGGCGAGGGCGGCGAGGGCGGCGCGGGCGCGGCCCCACTCGGCGAGGACCCCGGCGAGGACCGCTATGGTCCTCACCTTGGTCTGAGGCCTGAGCTTTGGATCGAGCCGCTCGGACGCGAGGATCTCGCTCCAAATCTCGGCCCTCAGCACGGAGTCGATGCCCAGATCGCCTTCCAGGTCCACCTCGTCGCCCAGCAGGTCCACCGGGTAGCCCGTGCGCTCGGCCAGCTTGGACCGGAGCAGCCCTCCGAAGTGGGCGGCATCCCTGGCATGTGTGGGCCTGACGGCCTCCGAGTGATGTGCGGACGAAGCCGCTGCAGAGGCAGAGGCCTCCCTGGGAACCGCTGCCTGGGTGACGCGCGCCGGCGAAACTGGCGCCGGCGAAACTGGCGCCGGCGAAACGCGCGCCGGCGAAACGCGCGCCGGCGAAACGGGCGGGGGCGATTGCACCCGGGACACTGCCGGCAGCGCCTGTGGCGGGATGGCCGGGATCCCGGTCTCGCTGCTGAAGCCCGAGAGCGCCCGCTCCAGCATGGCGGCCAGGGCAGGCTCCCTCTGAATCAGGTAGGAGAGGAAGGCCGGATCGCCGGCCGCCCTCTGCCTGCCGTAGCCTGCGTGCGCGTTCATGTGACCCAGCGCGATCAGGAATCCCCGGGCCCTCTCGAACATCTCGCCGTCGCCCACCTTTGGCTGGATGACGGCCGTGGCCCTCAGTGGTCTGCCGTCTAGGATCGCCGAGATCATCCTGGTGAGCGACCACTTGGGGCCTACCTCGACGAAGTGGCGCACGCCATTCGAGTGCAGGCTGCGCACGTCGCGCGGCAGGTCGATTCCCGTCACCAGCTGCCTGGACATGTGCTCCGCGAGGAGCGCCGGCGTGAGGCCGTGCGTCGGGTAGTGGCGGCCGTTGATCGTCGAGAGCACCGGGATCCTGGGATCCGAGCACGGCAGCTTCTCGAGGGCCTTGCGGAAGGGCTCCCGCGCCGGCTCCATGTACGGCGAATGGAAGGCCGATGCTATGGAAAGAAGCTTGGCCTCGGCACCGGACGCCTCGGCGAGGGCCCGCGTGCGCTCCAGCGACTTGCGCGGTCCGGCGAGGATGGCCTGTGTCGGGGCGTTGATGTTGGTGAGGACCACGCCGCTGTCGGACATGGACAGCAGCACTTCCCTCAAGGACTGGTCGCAGACGAGGCTCATCATGCCGAGGTCGCCGAAGGAGAGTGAAAGCTCGGCCGCCTGGATGCGGGCCGCCACTGCCTCGTAGGCGGTGGGCAGGTCCCAGACTCCGGCGAACGTGAGCGCGGCGAACTCGCCGAAGCTCTGGCCCAGCAGCACGTCGGGCCTAGCGCCGAGCGACTCGAGGAGTCGCGCCAGTGCGACCTCTATGGCGAAGGTGGAAGTCTGGACGCCCACGAGCCCCTCGACCGCCTTCCTTGCGTCAGGATCGTCCGGGTTCCCGTAGAGGCTCCGGAGCAGCTCGAAGCCGAACTTCTTGCCGGCCAGGGAGTCGACCTCGACCATCGTGTCCCTGAAGACCGGGTACTTGTCGAACAGGCACTTGCCCATGCCCGCGTACTGGCTTCCCTGGCCGGGGAAGCAGAACGCGAGCGGATGGGGAGTGGCGCCGGCCTCGGCACCTGGACCCGCCCACGATGTCTGGACGCCGAGCCCCTCGAGCGGCCTGGGATCGCCGTCGGCGTCGATGATCTTGAAGAGCGCTTCGACCTTCTTCCGGAGATCGTCCCTGGACGAGAAGGTTATGGAGACGCGGTGCCCGGGCCTGAAGCCCTCGGAGATGACGTAGGCGGGCTGCGGCATCGAAAGGGCCCGCTCGAGCAGCTTCTCGAGGGCTCCCAGGCTGGATGCCTCGGCGCTGAGGAGGCCCGGGAAGCTGGTCGCGGCCCTCGCCATCTCCTCCTTGGAGGCGATCGGGGGTACCGACGGCCTGGCCGAGGCGGCGGCCTGGATCGCGGGCAAGGCCGCGGGCCGGGCGGATGCCGCCTGCACGGCCGCGGGCGCCATGCGGGCCCAGTCGCGCTCGGGCGGTGGGGATCCTGGTGGCGGCACGGCATGGGCTGCGTCCCCGGGGCCGACCACGAGGACGAAGTTTGCGCCGCCCAGGCCTAGGGACTGGACCAGGCCCCACTTCGTGCCTGCAGCCAGGGGCTCCGTGGCGGGGATTGGCCGTGCACGCCCGGCGAAGCCGGCCAGCTCGGGCTGCAGCTCCTTCAGGTTTCGCACGCCCGGCGCCTTGCCCCGGGTCAGGGACCCGATGATGCTGAGAGTGGAGGTAGCCCCGCTGC
>CAZGVR010000138.1:4201-8977 GCA_964528945.1 uncultured Myxococcales bacterium | reverse complement strand
ACGGGCCTGCACAGGACGCCCTCGCAGATCGCGGAGATCGCGCTCGAGGAATCGGCCGACGTGGTCGGCCTGTCCATCCTGAGCGGGGCGCACCTGCCTCTTGCGGAAAAGGTGCTGGCGGCGCTTCGCGAGCGCGGCCTCGGCGACGTCATGGTCATGGTGGGCGGGGTCATCCCGGAGCGTGACGTGCAGCCGCTCCTCGACATGGGCGTTGCTGGAGTGTTCCCGACCGGATCCGACACCGACGCGATCGCTGCGCGCATCAGGGAGATGGTGCGATGAGCGGGCCGGACAAGGGCAAGGGGAAGGGAAAGGCCGCCCGTGAGGTCGTGCTCGAGTCCGGTATTCCCCTCAAGGTGAGCTACGGGCCAGAGGACATGGCCGGCATCGATCCGGAGAGGGACATCGGCGCACCCGGCGAGTTCCCGTTCGTGCGCGGCATACACCCGACCATGTACCGCTCGCAGATGTTCACGATGCGGCAGTACGCAGGGTTCGGCACGCCGCGGGAGACCAACGAGCGGTTCAGGCTGCTGATCTCGCAGGGCCAGACCGCGCTCAACGTGGCCTTCGATCTGCCCACGCAGAACGGGCTCGACTCGGACGACCGGCGCGCCGAGGGCGAGGTGGGCCGCGTGGGCATGGCCGTGGACACGCTGGCCGACTTCGAGGAGGCGTTCCAGGGGATAGACCTCGGCAGCATATCGACGGCGCTCACGATAAACTCGGTCGCCTCGATCATGATCGCCATGCACGAGGTCGCGGCAGCCAAGCAGGGCGTGCCCGCGGGCAAGGTGCGCGGCACGACCCAGAACGACATACTGAAGGAGTACGTTGGCCGCGGGACCTGGATCTTCCCGGTCGAGCCCTCGATCCGGCTGATCGGGGACACCATCACCTACTGCGCGGAGAGGCTGCCCCTCTACAGCCCGGTCTCGGTGTGCGGGGACCACATACGGGAGTCGGGCGCGGATCCGGCCCAGGAGATGGCCTACGGGATCCTGATCGCGGAGGCCTACGCGCGGCACGTGATGGCTCGCGGAATGGACGTGGACGCGTTCGCGCCGCGGCTCAGCTTCAACTTCGACATTCACGGCGGGCTCTTCGAGCAGGTCGCGAAGTTCCGCGCGGGCAGGCGGGTGTACGCGCACGTCATGCGCGACGAGCTGGGGGCAAAGGACCCGCGGTCCATGTCGATCAGGATGATCGCGGGCGGCGGCGGCGGCGGGCTCACCATCGAGCAGCCCGAGAACAACATCGTAAGGTCCACCATCTACGCTCTGGCGAGCGCGCTCTCGGGCACGCAGACAATGGCCCTGTGCTGCTACGACGAGGCCTACACCATCCCGAGCGAGAAGGCCTCGCTGCTCGGCCTCCGGACCATGCAGATCGTGGCCGAGGAGAGCGGCGCGACCGACGTCGTGGACCCGCTGGGCGGGTCCTGGTACGTGGAGTCGCTCACGGGCGAGATGGAGCGGAAGATCCGCGAGCACATCGATCGCGTGCGCGTCCAGGGCGGGATCGTGAAGGCCATCGCCGAGGGGCACATCCAGCGCGAGGTCGCCATGCAGGCCTGGCGCGAGGAGCGGGAGCTCAAGGAGGGGAAGCGACGCCGCGTGGGCGTGAACCTCCACCGCATGGCCGAGGAGAGGCGAGAGGTGGAGCTGCACCCGTACCGGAGGGGCGCCGCGGACGAGCAGATCGCGAAGCTCGGCAGGGTTCGTGCGGGAAGGAGCGCCGAGGCGGTGCGCGCAGGGCTGGACAGGCTCCGCGCGAACGCCGGGGGGACCGCGAACGTGATGCCCGCGCTCGTCGAGTGCGTGAGCGCCTACGCGAGCGTGGGCGAGATGGTCGGGGTCATGAGGGAGGTCTTCGGCGAGTTCGAGGAGCCGAGGCTGTGAGCGGCAGGCTGCTCGAGGGAGCCCGGATCCTCGACCTCTCGAGGATGCTGACCGGCGGATACGGGGCCATGCTGCTCGGCGACATGGGCGCAGAGATAATCAAGGTCGAGCCGCCCGGCGAGGGCGATCCGCGGCGGGCTATGCCGCCTCACTTCGTGGAGGGCGGGAGCGCGTACTTCCTGTCAATCAACAGGAACAAGAAGTCCGTGACCCTGGATCTCAGGATCCCTGAGGGGCAGGCGGTCTTCCACGACCTGGTCCGGAAGGCCGACGTGGTGTTCGACAACTTCAGGCCCGGCATCCTGGAGCGGCTGGCGGCCGACCACGGGACCCTGCGCCGCGTGAACCCGCGGATCATCTCGTGCTCCATATCGAGCTTCGGGCAGGACGGCCCGAGGGCCGGGGAGCCTGCCTTCGACCTCACGATCCAGGCGCTCGCGGGAGCAATGTCCATCACGGGCGAGCAGGGCAGGCTTCCGGTGCGCATGGGCATCCCGCTCGGCGACACCGCGGGATCCATGTTCGCGGCGACCGCGATCTCGGCCGCCCTGTACAGGCGGGAGCGCACGGGCGAGGGGTCCAGGATCGACCTGTCGCTGCTCGACTGCCTGGTGTCGAACCTCACGTACGTGGCCCAGTACTACATGACGGGCGGCGAGATAGCGAGGCCGCAGGGATCCGGCCACATGTCGGTCGTGCCATACGGCGCGTTCGCGACGAGGGACCGGCCGCTCGTGGTCGCCATACTCGTGGAGAAGTTCTGGAAGTCGCTCTGCGACGCGGGGGGGCTGCCCGACATGGGGAACGACCCGAGGCGCGCCACGACCGCCGGCAGGCTGAAGAACAGGGACGAGGTGAACAGGCGGCTGGGGGAGCGGTTCCTGGATGACACCCGCGACGTGTGGATGTCGAAGCTGACCCGTGCGGGAATACCGTGCGCACCGCTCCTCGGGATCGACGAGGTCGTGAGCGATCCGCAGATCCTGCACCGGGACATGGTCGTCACGGTCGACCACCCGAGGTGCGGGCCGCTGCGCATGCTGGGCGACCCGATCAAGCTGGACCCGGAGCCGGAAGGGGTGCATTATTCACCTCCGCCGCTGCTTGGCGAGCACACTGGACAGGTTCTCGAGGAGATCCTCGGGTACGACGAGGCCCGGATCGCCGCCCTGAGGGAGAAGAAGGCCATCTGAGAAGACTGGAGCAAGGAGCAACACGGATGAGGCCAGGAGAGAAGAAGTACCCGCACATCTTCAGCCCGATCCGGATCGGGAAGAAGCTCGAGGCGAAGAACCGGATCAAGTACGCCTCCACCGAGACCAACTTCAACGACAAGGAGGGGTTCGTCACCGACGTGGAGGTCGGGTACATGGAGGCCCAGGCCAAGGGCGGCGCGGGCATCGTGACCACCCAGGGCGCGTTCACGGACCCGGCCGGCGAGGGCAAGGGCTACGTCGGGATGATGGGCATCCACGACGACAAGTTCATCCCGGGCCTGAAGCGGATCGCGGACGTGATCAAGAGCAACGGGGCCATCTCGTGCCTCCAGCTCATGCACTGCGGCCGAGTGGGCGGTGTCGAGCTGGACTACTGCGTGGGCCCGAGCGACGTGAAGCAGATGCTGCCCATCTTCCTCGCGCTCGAAGCGTTCTTGGTCGAATTGTCCGCAGGTCTCCAGGAGCACGTGGACGCCGCGCGGAGGTGCGTGGAGGCCGGCTACGAGATGATCGAGGTCTCCGGCATCGTAGGCTACCTGATCTCCAACTTCATCTCCTCGTACACCAACAAGCGGACCGACCGGTTCGGCGGCGACGTCAAGGGCCGCTGCCAGTTCCTGGTCGAGACGATCCAGGGGATCCGCAAGGTCGTGGGCCCGGACTACCCGATCATCATCAGGCTGTGCGGCGAGGAGCTTCTCGACGACAGGGGAGGCAACAAGCCCGAGGAGAGCCTCCTCGCCATCAAGACCGCCGAGGCGGCCGGCATGGACATCCTGTCGGTCACGGCCGGCTGGCAGGAGAGCGCGGTCTCGGTCATCACGCGCGACATCCCCATGGGGAACTGGCTCTACATCGCGGAGCGGATGAAGAAGAACCTGAGGATCCCGGTTTCGATGGCGTACCGCCTGTTCCTCCCGGAGTACGCGGAGAAGGCCATCGCCGAGGGCAAGCTGGACTTCTGGGAGGCCTGCAGGCCCATGATCGCTGATCCGTACATGCCCGTTAAGATCGCCGAGGATCGACAGGAAGACGTGATCCCCTGCATGGCGTGCAACATCTGCCTGTCGCGCCTGTTCCGCGACCAGCCGCTGGACTGCATGGTCAGGCCCACGCTCGGCCACGAGTCCGACCCGGCCTGGGGCTTCTACGACTTCGCGAAGGTCGCCAAGCCGAAGAAGGTCGCGGTCGTGGGAGGCGGGGTGGGCGGCCTGCAGGCTGCGGTCGTGGCGGCCAGGCGCGGGCACGACGTGACCCTGTACGAGAAGGGCGCGGCGCTGGGAGGGCAGCTCGTGCCGGCCTCCAAGGGCCCGTACGGCGACGACGAGTTCATGCGGCTCGTGAACCACCTGCTGGCGCAGGCGAAGAAGGCGGGCGTCAAGGTGAAGACCGGCACGGAGGTGACGCCGACCACGGATCTCGCGGCCGAGGCCTCCATCCTGGCGACGGGCGGGCGCTACGACGAGCCGACGTTCCCGGGCGGGGACAGGGTCGTGTCCGCGCTGGACGTTTTCGAGGGCAAGGTGGAGGTGGGACCGAACGTCGTCATCCTCGGCAATCTCGGCGTGGGCATCGCGACCGCGCTGCTCCTGCAGGTCAGGGGCGGCCACAGGATCACGATGGTCGGCAAGGGCAAGAAGATGGGGCGCGACGTCAAC
>CAZGVR010000138.1:0-4113 GCA_964528945.1 uncultured Myxococcales bacterium | reverse complement strand
TGGCGGTACAAGCTGAAGCTCAAGAAGGGCGGCGTAATGGTCTACAACGAGACCGACGTGCTCTCGTACGACTCGGCAGGCGTGCACGTCAAGGGACCGGACGGGGCCGAGATCGCGTTGCCCGCGGACACGGTCATACAGTCGAACGTCGTCCCGGACGGGAGGCTCGAGGAGACGCTCAAGGCGAAGTGCGGCCAGGTCATCGTGATCGGCGACGCGCTCAAGCCGCGCAGGGCCTCGAACGCGTTGGCCGACGGCTGGAAGGCCGGCATGGACGTCTGAGCCGGAGGCGCGACCACATGATCCCGCTCATCGACAAGGAGAAGTGCACGGGCTGCCAGGACTGCGTGGAGGAGTGCCCGCCGCAGGCCATCGAGATCAGGGAGAGCCTCGCGGTCATAATCGACCGGCTCTGCGAGGAGTGCGGCGAGTGCGCCGACGCGTGCTCCGAGGGCGCCATCACCATCCCGCCGGGCGGGAAGACGAAGAAGTGAAGGAGCTTGGATCATGCACAGGGTGAAGAAGATCGACCACATCTGCATCGCCGTGAAGAACCTGGACGAGGCCAGGAAGCAGTGGGAGCCTCTCCTCGGCAGGACCGGGCCCGACGACCCGTACGTGGACGAGGTCGCCAAGATCAGGGTCGCGAGGTACTGGCTCGGCGACGTGGGGTTCGAGCTCATGGAGTCCACGAGCCCGGACGGCGACGTTGCGAAGTTCGTGGAGAGGCGCGGCGAGGGCGTGATGATCGTCGGGCTCAACGTTGACAACACGCGCGAGTCCGTGGCCGAGGTCAAGGCCAAGGGCTACCCCATCACCAAGGATCCGCCTTACCCGTTCAGGGATTGCGAGTACACGTTCGTACACCCAAAGGCAACGAACGGCGTCCTGCTCGAGTTCATCGACTACAAATGGAAGCCCGAGGAGAAGGGCTAGCCCTCTTCACTCCCTCCAGCCCGAGAACCCGGCTCGGTGAGGCACGCACCGTCGCAGGTGCGGTCACGCCGTCAATCGGGCCATCCTCGCAGCTACCGTTCCGTGCCTCACGGGCGGGCGTCGACTTACGCAACCCGGGACACTAGATGATATATACGAGGTGACGACCATGAGCGAGAAGAGCGTGCACGTACCGGCCATCTCCTGCGGCCACTGCATGATGCGGATCAAGCGCGAGGTCGGTGACGTGAAGGGCGTTCTCGAGGTCGAGGGCAGCCCCGATACGAAGATCCTGGTGTTCCGGTGGGAGGCCCCGGCGACCTGGGACACGATCAGGGGGGTCCTCGTGGACATCGGCTATCCGCCGCTCGAATGACCGGGGAGCCCCCAGAGCGCCCTGCGACCCGCCGGGTGGATCTCCCGGTGATCGGCATGACGTGCGCGAACTGCGCCGCGGCGATCGAGCGCGCGCTGACCCGCAAGGTGGACGGCGTGTCCTCGGCGTCGGTCAACCTCGCCCTGGAGACCGTGGCCGTGGAGTACGACCCGGCGCGCGCCACCCTCGAATCCATGGCCGGCGCCGTCCAGCGGGCCGGATACAGGCTGGTCGTGCCGGCGGAGGACGGAGGAGGCGCTGGCCAAGAAGTCGAGGCCGGGCAGGCGGCACGCGACATGGAGACTCGCCGCGAGCGGCTGGACCTCGGGGTCGGTCTCGTGTTCACGATCCCGCTGGTGGCGCTCGCAATGGGCAGGGACCTGGGGATCCTGGGCCACTCCACGCATGCGCTCTGGTTCGATGCCGTCCTCCTCGCGCTCGCCACGCCGGTCCAGGTCTACACGGCGCGGGGCTACTACTCGGGCGCGTTCCGCTCCATCGCGAACATGAGCCCGGGAATGGACGTGCTCGTCGCGCTCGGATCGACCACTGCCTACGCGTACTCGATCGCGGTGATGACCTTTCCGGGGCTGGGTGGCCACGTCTACTTCGAGACGGCCGCGATGATCGTGACCCTGGTCAAGGTCGGGAAGATGCTCGAGGCCACGGCGCGCGGCCGGGCATCGAGCGCGGTCCGTGCGCTCGTGGGCCTTGCCCCTTCGTACGCCCGCCTGCTCGACGGGAGCGGAAGGGAGCACGAGGTACCGTCAGCAGGGCTGAGGCTCGGCGACGTGGTCGCCGTCCGCCCTGGCGAGCGGTTCCCGGTGGACGGGGTCGTGGTCTCCGGCCGATCGTCGGCGGACGAGAGCATGCTGACGGGCGAGCCTCTGCCCGTGGAGAAGGCCGAGGGTGCCAGCGTGTTCGGCGCCACTATAAACGTCCAGGGTCTCCTGCGCGTCGAGGCGCGCTCGGTCGGCAAGGATACGGCGCACGCTCGCATCGTGGGGCTGGTGCGTCAGGCGATGCAGGGCAAGGCTCCCATACAGAGGATCGCGGATCGCGTGAGCGCGGTGTTCGTGCCGGTCATGGTGCTGGTGGCGGCCGGTACCTTTGCCGCGTGGTGGATGGCGGCCGGGGATCCGGTCGCGGCCATGACCAGGGCGGTCGCGGTGCTCGTGGTGGCGTGCCCGTGCGCCCTGGGCCTCGCGACCCCGACCGCGATAATGGTCGGCACCGGGCGCGGCGCGTCCATGGGCATCCTGTTCAGGAATCCCGAGGCCCTGGAGATCGCGCACGGCGTCACGCGGATGGTCATGGACAAGACCGGCACAATAACGGAGGGCAAGCCGTCCCTCGTGGAGTGGCGGCCGCTCGGGCAGGTGGACGGGAACCGATCGCTCGCCCAGGCGGCCGCGGCGGCATCCGGGTCCACGCACCCCGTGTCCGGGGCGATCGTGAAGGCCGCCATGGCAAGGGGCCTCACATTCGGCTCTCCAGAGGAGGCGAAGGACCTTCCAGGGCAAGGAGTCGATGCGCTGGTGGCGGGGGCAAGGGTGCGCGTCGGAAAGCCCTCCTGGCTGGGACTCGGCGAGAACCCCGTCCTGGCTTCCTTGACCGCGGGCGGGCGGACCATCGTCGGCGTGGAAGTGGACGGCGCCCCGGCCGCGCTCTGCGCCATCGCGGACGAGATAAAGCCCGGTGCGAGGGAAGCCGTTTCGGACTTGCGGGCCATGGGGATAGAGGTGGTCATGCTGACCGGCGACACGGAGGAGGCGGCACGGGCCGTGGCAGCAAGTGTGGGCATAGACCGGGTGATCGCCGGGGTTCTGCCCGAACGCAAGGCCGAGGCATTGGAGGAGGCGCGTCGCGGGGGAAGCATCGTGGCCATGGTCGGAGACGGCATCAACGATGCACCGGCCCTCGCTCGCGCCGACGTGGGCATGGCGATCGGCACGGGCGCGGACGTCGCCATGGAAGCGGCAGGTGTGACGCTTGTGGGCGGTGACCTGCGAGGAGTGTCCCGTGCGATCGTTGTCGAGCTGGCGGATACCGGGATAGATCCGGCTCTCGCGAGCGGTCATGCGGTCGATCAGGGAGAACCTCTTCTGGGCCTTCTTCTACAACGTGACCCTGGTTCCCGTGGCCGCGGGCCTGCTGCACGTGTTCGAGTCGGCCCCATCCTGGCTGAAGGACCTGCACCCTGCCGCGGCCGCGGCAGCAATGGCGCTGTCCAGCCTCACTGTAGTGCTGAACAGCACGAGGCTCTCCAGGTTCCGCGGCTGACGTCCTTGCCGTGGCCTGCTGGACCCTGCTGGCGGGTCGGGTTACGTCTGGGGCGCAATTGAGCTATACTCGAGGACGCGCAAGTTGATAGATAAACCCTAATTGACGCTCGAGGTCGAAATGAGAACCTTGCCTCTTGGAATCCGTGCCATCCCCGTTCTGATCGGTCTGTTGATCGCCTCTACGGGCTGCGGCGGCTCGGGCGGCCCTTCGGGCGACACGACCACGGACAGCGGCGATCCGGCCGACCTGACCGACGCTGGCACGGACGACGGACCGGCCGAGACTCCGGACTCGCTGCCGGACGCCGAGGACGTCGACGCGGAGCCGGAGCCCGACACGTCAGAGGTCGTCGAGGACACCGCGGACGCCGAAGCGGACGGCGAGGCCGGGTGCACGTCGAGCACCGAGTGCGACGACTCGGTGGCCTGCACCACGGACACGTGCGAATCGGACGGCACCTGCACGAACACCCCGGACGACGGCTCGTGCACGGGCGGCCTGTGCAGCGCCACGCT
>CAZGVR010000137.1:7583-8984 GCA_964528945.1 uncultured Myxococcales bacterium | reverse complement strand
CGCCGGACGGGCCGCTCACGGTGCCGTGGCACAGATAGCACTCGGTGGAGGTGGTGTGCGGAGGCGGAGGAGGAGTGCCGTGGCAGGTCCCGCACGCGGCCTGGGATCCGTCCACGACGGTCCAGTCCGGCTGGTGAAGGGATCCGCCGCCCTCCTCGAGCGTCGATCCGTGGCAGTAGACGCCAGAGCAGGTCGTGGATCCCGCATCGAACCCCGGGGTCGCCCCCTCGGCGACCGCGACACCGCCCCAGGTCAGCTCGGCCGGGAGCGGCGAGTCCGTGTGGCCGGGATCCCCCAGGGCGGCCGGGACGACGTGGCACTCCGAGCACGCGACCTGGCGGTGCCAGTCGCTGGTCGCGAGGTGCGACTGGTGCGCGCCCACCCCCACGGACGTGGTGTCGCTGCCGCCTGAGAGATCCACGGGCGGGGCGTTGCTGCCCGCGCTGCCGTGGCACGAGTTGCAGGCAGATCCGCCGCTCACGTTCACGACCCCGTTGATGTGCAGGGCGGGATTCACGAAGGACATGGAGGAATCGATCACCTCCCCGTGGCAGGTCGAGCATCCCGCCGTGGTCGAGGGGTGGGGCGAGGAGGGCGGCAGGCCGTGGCAAGTCCCGCACGCGTCCTGCGTGTCGTCAACCACGGTCCAGACCGGGCTCGTGAGCGAGCCGCCTGAGTACAGCGTGGACCCGTGGCAGTAGACGCCCGAGCAGGTCGCAGAGCCCTGGTCGAAGGACGGGGACGCGCCATCTGCGCCTGCCCGGCTTCCCCAGGTCAGCTCCGCGGGCGTGGCCGAGTCGACGTGGCCGGTGTCTTTCAGGCAGGAGGGCACGACGTGGCACTCCGAGCAGGGGACCTCCGCGTGCCATGTGGACGTACCCAGGTGGGCCCTGTGCGCTCCCACGCCGACCTCGGTCGTCGCGGTGCGGCCCGAGGCGTCGGTCGGCGGCGCGGGGTTCCCTTCGCTGCCGTGGCATCGCGTGCAGTTGGCCGGGATGCATTCGTCATCCTGCTTCGTGGAGCATCCCTGGAAAACCGGAAGCGCTAGCAGCAGCATGAGCACGGCTGGCGCGCGGAGCCAGGATTCATGGAACGAGATCGGGAGCACCATCATCAGTCTCCTTGCCGGAGTGCGAACCACCCCGTGCAGTGAGGCGCAAGAACAGGGCCATTCCCGGTGAGGGGAGCGAGGATAACGTAACCAGCTTAATGCACTGTAAAAAGCACGGCAAGGTCTCCTGCCGTACCCGGCCCGGCGAGGACGGAGGTGTCAATACGACCCTCCCGGTGTTACAATCGACCCCATACGGGGAGGGAACTGATGGCAGCCACCAGACAGCCTGCGAGGAAGGCCGCAGCCTGGACCACACCGGCGCTCCTGGCCCTGGCAGCCTCGTGCGG
>CAZGVR010000137.1:0-7573 GCA_964528945.1 uncultured Myxococcales bacterium | reverse complement strand
ACACTCTTTCCCTACACGTGTGCTCTTCCGATCTGACCGCGCGCTCGACATGTGCGACAGCGTCGAGACAATGGCCTGGCCCGGCGGCGGTTACGCGGACGGGGTGTGGGAGCCCGACTGGGACGATGCTGCGTTCTACGGGCCGGCCTACTACTCGCGCGCCGGGTGGGAAGAGGGGAGGGCCGACTACCAGGCCCGGGCCACCGAGGCGGTGGAGCGCAACCTCGCGCTCGCCGAGGAGGGGCTTTCCGGGCCCTCGGCCGTGTTCGTGAACACCCTCACCGAGCTCCTCTACGGGGTCATGGGCGTGATCGAATACATGGACGCGAGCGGCGACACGACCCCGCTCCCGATCGTGGACGCGTCCCTGGACCGCGCGAACGATCTCGCGACCATGATGGGAAGCTACTTGACCGGCTTCTCCAACTACGCCATGGACACGTACGGGCCCACGGTCGTCACGGCCATGTTCGCGGTCGCCAACCTCCAGTACGCCGTGCTCCTCGACACGCCCCGCAGGGCGGACAGGATCGAGACCGCCAGGGCGCTCGTCCAGGCCATCGACGCGAACGCGTGGAACGGGACCTTCTACGAGATAGACCCGACCGATCCCGAGAGGACCGGGGACCTGTTCCTCTACCCGAACGTCGTGATGATGATCACCCTCGGCAGGCTGCACCAGGCGACCGGGGAGGCGTCATTCCTGGAGCGGGCCGAGGCCCTGTACCCGGCCATAGAGCCGCTCAGGTGCACGGACCGGCCGGGGTACAGGAGCCCGTACTCGGCCGAGGCAATGGGCGCGCAGACCGACGACTACACGACGCTGTCTGCGACGAGCTACGCGATCTTCGGGTTCGCGATCCTCGCCGAGATCACGGGCAGCGAGGTCTACAGGCAGGAGATCGACACCCTGCTCGAGTTCGTCGCCGACTACCTCTGGGTTCCGGAGGACGGGAAGATCTACCACCACTGGATGGACGGCAGGCTGGCCCTGCCCACGGACCTCGAGTACTACTGCATCGGCTGCAACCTGCAGGTGCTGTACGTGGTCTGGTGGATCGATCACCACCTGGGCGCATGAGGCGGCTCCACAGCTGCGTGCCTGGCCGCGAGGAGATCCTTCTCGGGGAGCTTCGCCGGGCCTTCCCAGCGTCCCACCACGGCCCGAGGAGCCCGGGATGGGTCGAGAGCACCATGTCGGAGCCGGACGCGTCCAGGATCGCGTCGGTGGCCTTTGCCGCGCAGTGCGTGCCCGAGCCCGTCGAGGTCTCCGCGGAATCGGTGTCCGCGTGGGCCAGAGCCCTGTCGTCGTTCGCGATCGGGAAGCTCGAGGGCGTGGACGATCCGTGGAGGCTTCACGTGTTCCGGTCGGACGAGCCAGGGCCCAGGGTCGTGACGCGCCGCTGCCGCCTCGTCATGGACGAGACCCTGGCGATCCTCGAGCGGAGGCAGAAGCGGCTCCTGGCAACGCTGGTCCGCGACCCGGTCAGGCCATGGCACGAGCGCGAGCACCTCGTGCAGGCGGCCCTGGAGACGCCCGCGTCCGGCTTCATGTCGCACGCGGGAGTCGAGGCGCGCCGGATCCTCTGCCGGGTTCTCTGCCGGCTCCCTGGAGGGATGGTCCCGGTGCCGCCGGACAGGCGCCCGCCTTCGCGCGCCTACCGAAAGCTGCTCGAGGCCGAGATCAGGATGGGTCGCCGCATAGCTGCAGGGGAGAAGTGCGTCGACCTCGGCGCAGCGCCGGGCGGGTGGACCTTCGTGGCGCTCGAGCGCGGCGCCAGAGTGATCGCGGTGGACAGGAGCCCGCTCAGGCATGACCTTGCAGGGAGGGGGCGTCTCGAGTTCGTGAAGGGCGACGCGTTCACCTACGAGCCGCGGAAAAAGCCGGTGGACTGGCTGCTTGCCGACGTGATCGCCTTCCCTGGAAAGACAATCGACCTGGTGGAGAAGTGGGTCGGCCTCGGCTGGTGCCGCTCGTTCTGCGTCACCGTGAAGTTCAGGGGCGTGGACGACTACCCGGTCCTGGAGCGCCTGGACCGCATGCTCGGCGAGAGCGCCTCGAGCCACCTCGTGCGGCGTCTCGACCACAACGAGAACGAGGTCACGGCCGCCGGGGTTGCCCGCATCGAGGCCGGCCCTATCTGACAATCCGGCGGCACGCGCGAGAGGAGGCTTGGCATGTACGACAGGAAATACGCCTACACAAAGAGGATCGAGGGAAGCAGCATGGAGGACGTGACCGCGAGGGTCAGGCAGGCGCTCGCGGCCGAGGGCTTCGGCGTGCTGACGGAGATCGACGTCGCGGCCACGCTCAAGAAGAAGCTCGACGTGGACAGGAAGCCGTACCTCATCCTGGGCGCGTGCAACCCGCCTCTCGCGCACCGGGCGCTCGAGGCAGAGCCTCCCATGGGCGTTTTCCTGCCCTGCAACGTGGACGTGTTCGAGGGCGAAGACGGCGCGGTCTACGTCCAGACCGTGAAGCCGGTCGACATGTTCGGGATGGTGGGAAACCCGGCAGTCGAGCCGATCGCGGTCGAGGTGGACGCCAAGCTGAGGCGCGTGCTGGCCGCCATCTAGCGCCCCGCCGCCGCCGCCCGGCCCATCTACAGAGAGAAGAAGTCCCACATGTGCTCGTTGGCGTTGATGTCCTCGCTGTAGGCGCCTATGAAGGCCTCGCACAGCGCCCGCGGGGACGGGCCTCCGGGCCAGCAGTGGTCCATGCCTGCGAGGGTGCAGAGGCCCACGCGGATCCCGCCGG
Organism: uncultured Myxococcales bacterium; assembly: GCA_964528945.1. GTDB lineage: Bacteria > Myxococcota_A > Polyangia > DRWM01 > DRWM01 > CAZGVR01. Next base: position 4,815 of record CAZGVR010000137.1, on the reverse strand, counting down.
TGCACGAGTCGTAGACGTCGCAGTACGATTCCCCGAAGGTCGTGTGGACCGGCGTGCCCGAGCACCCGGAGAGCGCCGCGTAATCCTCGAAAGAGGCCTGGCCGAACGCGTAGTCCACGTAGGAGTCGGCGGTCCCGTGGTAGGCGACGAGCGGCACGGGGCGGGACGGCGCGCAACCCGCGATCCCGAGGCCGCCCGCGACAGGCGCCACGCCGGCGAACACCTCGGCCGCCTCGCACGCGAGCCTGTACGACATGAACCCGCCGTTCGACATCCCGGACGCGTAGACCCGGTCGCGATCCACGCACAGGCGCGAGGCCACGTCGTTGACGACCGCGATCAGGAAGGCCACGTCGTCGATCCCCTCGGAGGCGGCCGCCCCGCAGCAGGTCCCGGCGTTCCACGAGCTCTCGTACCCGTCTGGGTACACGACGATGAACCCGCGCGAATCGGCGGTCGTGTTCATGTCCGTGAAGATCACCTCCTGCGAGGCGTTCGAGCTGTAGCCGTGCATGTTGAGCACGACCGGCGTCAAGACCGCAGGATCGTACGAGGGCGGCACGTGCAGGATGTAGGATCGCGCGAGGCCGCCGTGATCGATGTCGATCGTCCTGTTGCCAGGCCCGGGATCCCCAGGACGCGGGCACGTGCCGGGCGGCACGTCCCCGGCGTCGCCGTCCTCGGCCGGGTCGCCTGCCGTGTCCGCGGCGTCACCGGCATCCTCGTCCCCGAGGTCGCCGTAGGAATCGTCGGCCGCGACGTCGCCTGCCGTGTCGACTGGATCCCCGGGCTGGTCCTGCCCAGCGTCTCCGCCCGTTCCGCTTCCCCCGCACCCGGACGTCAGGATTGCCGCCATCACGCAAGACGAACCCGCAGATCCGCAGCGCTGCATGTTTCCTGCCTCCTCCGCCGGAGAGGATAGCACCCGGATCGCTCTACGTGCCGGGTCCGCCGGGGGCTGCCCTTGCTCCATCCGGTGCTGGCAGGAATCCTACGTCGCCGTAAGCGAGGAGGCAAGCTCGGCGACGAAGCTCCCGAACGGCATCACCTCGAGCCCGGCGAACGACTCCTGATCGTGCCTCCAGCGCGCCTTCACCTCGGTCGCCTTGAAGTAGGCAGAGCTTGGGGTGTCTCCTCTGCTTGACCCTGAGCCGGTCTTCGAACGCACGCAGAGGACAAGTAATCCAATGCCTCTGCTTGCCCATAATATATCCTCGCCCATCGGAAGGCGAGGAAGGCATGACCACGACGATCCACACGATCGGCCACTCGAGGCACGCAATCGAGGTTTTCATGGACCTGCTGCGCAAGCACGGCATAGCCACGCTCGTGGACGTGAGGTCGAAGCCCCACTCGAGATGGGCGTCGCAGTTCGGGAAGGGAAACATCGAGCAGTCCCTGGCGGCCGCAGGGATCGATTACGTGTACATGGGGAGTGATCTCGGCGGGATGCCCGAGGGCGCAGAGTTCCGCGACGGGAAGGGACAGGTGGACTTCGGGAAGGTGGCGGCGTCGCCCGGATTCAGGGCGGGCATCGATCGCCTGGTCGGGATCGCGAAGAGGAGCGCAACCGCAATCATGTGCGCCGAGGAGGACCCTGCGAAGTGCCACCGCGAGTTCATGATCGCGCCGGCGCTCGAGGCAAAGGGCGTCACGATCCTGCACGTGCGCGGCGACGGCAGCGTGCAGGGCAACGACGATCAGGGGCGTGAAGCCCCCCCCTAGCAGTCCCTATTCCAGCCGGTACACGGACCTCAGCCCCACCAGCACTTCCGCAAGCGTGGTCTTGCGAAGACCAAGCGATTTCAGATCGACGTCCTCGGTTCCCATGCGGGAAACGAACTCACTGAGATCCTTCCTGACGGCTTCAGGAGCCGAGGGATCGACATCGGGATCCAGAATCCGGTAGAGCCGAAAGACGTCGTTCCTGTGCTTCCGGATGTCCCGGTCGTCAATCGTCTCGCCGCCCGCCCTCCTGCGGGTCAGGTCGAGCCAGGCCCTCGCCTTCAAGGCGATGAGGTGCGAGGCGCCCACGACCGTGAGCCCCTCGACGGTGCTCCTGCCTGCGAGGATGAATCGGAAGGAGAGTCCTACGCTTGTCATGACAAGGTCGCAGGCGGTGCCTCCGATGAGCACGTATCGGTCGGCGAAGCCCCTGAAATGACTACGGAAGATTTCCAAGCCCCTTACCATTCGTATTTCCTCATCATCTCCTCGAGAGAAGCTCGAGTACGCTCGTCGGGATCGTCCTTCAGGGACAGGTACAGCGACAGCCGATCGACGGTGTCACCGTCGGCGAAGAGAGCCGGCGGATAGCTCCATACCTCGATCTCCGCTGCGTCCGGATCATCGACTGGTAACTCGACGACTTTGCAAGGGCCTCGCAGTGATTTCCACTCCTCGCGACTCAAGGCATATGTGACGCATGCAGGCGGCGACAGCATGGAGTATCGGGTCAAGGCCGAAAGTCCCGCGTGAATGAGGGGCGTCTTGCCGGCCGCGCGACCGACGAACTGCCGCCTGGTCACCGGGTTGCGCAGGAAAGGCTGCGCCCTGGCCCAGAGATCCTCCCTCCCTCCGGGAAAGCGAAGACAGCGCTCCCTGCCCCTGGATACGACGTCGCCCAGGCCGGCGTCCTCCAGCTCGTCAAAGGCACGGGTCATGGTCATTGCGGAATACCCCAGGCGACGGGCCATCATCGAAGGGATGAACGCTTCCCCGAAGCCGCGGACGAGCGCGTACATCAAGACAGCCTGCGTCGATGGGCTGAAGACTGGCGTCTCTGCGCGAAGCCTGCGGAAATGTTCCCGCAGGTCTATTGCCAGCATCGGGAGGTACATCTGGTTGCCAGGGACGATGAAGGGTACCTTGTTCTCGATGAGGCGCTTGCGGTTGTACGCTGTCATCCGGGCACGCACGAAGATCACGTCGATGTTCAGTCTCGAGCGAAGCAGATCGAGGTGCTTGCGTATGGTGGCCGGCGATTGCTCCTTCGCGCTGGTGTCGATGACCAGGATGCCATTCATCCCCGGCAACAGGCACAGGTGGACGCGCAGGCTGAACCTGAAGCTCCTGGACTTCGAGCGCGACGGGTTCAGGGCGGGGCACGAGAGGGCGTTCCTGCTCTTCATGGACAGGTGGCCCGAACCCTGACCGGGGGGAGCTACGTGACCGACTCCAGGCAGTCCTGGGTCTTCGCGTGGGTCCAGTTCTCGTCCGCGAGCTACAACCTGTACACGAACGCGCTGGGCGTCGACTTCTAGGCGTATGACATCGCAAGACCGAAACCGGTGCAGGAGCAGCCGTCTCGTGGGCCATGCACGCTACCGGGATCTCACCCTGTTGGTGGATGCCACTGCAAGGGTGTATAAATGGTCTCGGTGCGCAAATGCTGAACCCGACGCCAGAGCGCCTCATGCTGGACGGCAAGGGACGCCCCTACTTCCTCTGGGACATGGACATGACCCTCGATCTGTTCCAGCAGCGGCTCGGTGACTCCGATCCCGTCGTGAGCGGCTATTTCCACGCGAAGCTCATGCGGCAGGCACGCCCGGACGACGTCTTCCAGTTCACGACGCTGCGCCGCGTGCGCGACCTGTGGCCGCGGATCGAGAAGCACCTCGGCCAGAGCCGGAACTTCTGGGTGTGGATCCTCGAGAGATGGGAGCGGATCGATCATGGCGGCTAGCAGGCTGACCGGGCTCCAGACCCGGATCCTCGTGCTCCTCTCCGGGGTCTCCCCTCGTTGGACGCTGGTCGGCGGCGGGGCGCTCGCCGGGTTCCACCTGGCCCACAGGGAAACCCGCGATCTCGATCTGTTCTTCCGACCATTGGAAGGGCTCGGCGCAATCGTAGACGACGCCCGCTCCATCCTCGTCGGGGCAGGGCTCGAGGTGGCGGAGATCAAGAGGACGCGCGATTTCGCCAGGCTTCGTGTCTCGTCCCGCGGCGAGGTCGACATCGTCGATCTGGTCAGCGAACCGGCGATCCCACCTCTGCCGCCCGAAGAGGCATCGATCGGGGACGTGAAGATCCGGATAGCAACGAGGCTGGAGCTGCTCGCCAGCAAGCTGTGCACCTTGACGAACCGGGCCGAGGTGAGGGATCTCGTCGATGTCCGCGCGCTGCTCGAAGCCGGCGTGGGCCTCGACCAGGCGCTGGGGCTGGCCCCGCGGATCGACTCGGGGTTCTCCCCGCCGACACTGGCCTGGGTCCTCCGGGACCTGGACGCAGGCAAGCTGGCGCTCGCCGGGGGAGCAGAGCCCGGGGAGGCCGCCGCACTGTCATCGTTCAAGGAGCGCCTCGTCGAGATGCTGCTGGCCGCGTCGCATCCCGACTGAGAGCGCGGACCACGCAAGGTACACGTCGCGCATCTACTGGGTTGTCCCTACCAGAAATCCCATCTGGGGGGTCATGACGAACGTCATCGCCGTGCCCAGGCGATCAAGGAGAACGCAATCGGCTCGCTGGTGGACGTGACGGCCATGTCCGACGCAGGAGACAGATCTGCAGCACCCGATCACGCAGTGAGCCGTAGTCGAGGCGCACGACCGCGCGTCCATCGAGAGGATCGTCGGACTTCCTCGATCCCCATCGCCTTGACCCGGCCACGGAAAGCATCGCCGTACACGCCATCCCGGTCGCGGATCATGTACCGTGGCGCCGTTTCCCACGGGAACGCCTCCGTGATTTGCCGGGCCGTCCACTCGGCCGTCGGGTCCGCTGTCACGTTGAAATGGACGGCCCGCCGCCGGTCATGAGCAAGAACCAGGAACACGTACATCCTCCTGAAGAGCAATGCCCAGTCCAGCCTGG
>CAZGVR010000136.1:0-9039 GCA_964528945.1 uncultured Myxococcales bacterium | reverse complement strand
ATCGTGCCGCTGCTCGAGGCCCGGCTCGATCGGCCCGGGACCGACGTCCGCGTCTTCCTGCCGAACCCGGGCGACAGCGTGAAGCTCCGCATCGACAGGATGGATCACACGCTCAAGGTGAAGTGCGTGTCTTCGGCACCGGAGGGCATGGTCCTCAAGACCGAACTGCCCTTCCTGGAGAGAGGCCGCGGCGTGAAGGCCGGCTTCGGCACGTCCGAGGGCGGTAGCGAGTCGCTCGAGGGCGTTCTCACGCGGGTCGTCATGGCGGATGACTCTGGAGAGGGAGTGCCGAGCATCCTCCTCGAGGTCAGGACCGACGGCAGGACCGACTCCCTGCTCCCGGCGCCCGGGCCGGCCGCAGTCCCGCCCGCGGTCTTCCCTGCACGCGGCGACGAGAAGGTTCCGGCAGAGGAGTGGCAGGTCGAGGAGCCCACGTCCCCGGATGCGGAGATCGGCCAGATCGAGGCGTCCGGAACGGACGGCCAGGCCGGGCACGTGGAAGAGGACGCGTCCGCGGACGACGATCCCGACGCCGACATGGACAGGGAAGAGGAGATGGAGGCGATCGCGCCGGCCGCCGCCCCTGCCGCCGCTCCTGCACCGTCGCCAATCGCCCCCGACGCGAAGGCAGCTCCGCACGGGCGCTCCAGTGCCTCCGATGCCTCCGAGGACGCCATGAGCGAGGCATTCCGCTCGCTGGACGATGCTTCCGAGCCGGCGCTGGAGACCCCCATCGAGCCAAGGTACGTCATCATCCTGCGCGCCATCGTGCTCTGGACGGTCGCCGCCTCCCGCAAGCTGGCTATCCTCGCCGTGAAGTACGGCCGCGAGGCATGGATCCGGGCCCTGCCGTGGATCAAGAAGACCCTTCCCCGTGTGATGGCCCTCCTCGGGCGGATCCCGGGCATGGCTCGCGACCTCATGGTCCGGATCCCGCTCCCGAAGCGCTGGGCCAGGGTCCACTCCGCGCCTGCGGTGCAGCAGCGCAACACCCTCGTGACCGCGACCCGGCTCCGCAAGCAGAAGCCCAGGTCCTCTAAGGTCGAGGGAGCGAAGGCCGCTTCGCCGCTCAAGTCCCGCATCCTGGTGGCCGCCCTGGCGCTGGCCGCGCTCACCGGTTTCGGCACGGGCATCTGGGGCCTCGTGAGCCTCGTGACCTCCGGCGAGAAAACCGATCCGTCGCAGGCAGCGCCCGTGTCGCCGCGGACGGCAGGCGGCTCCTTCGATGCCTGGGGAGGCACGACCCTCCCGGCCGGCACCGTGGCCGAGCCAGCTGAATCGGAGATCCAGGTCGTCCCGGCTGGAGGCCAGGCAACCCAGGCCGCCGCTCCGGCCCAGATGCAGCCCTATCCCGGCCAGGCGATCCCGGCCAACCCTGCCACGGCAGCCCAGGCTGCCCCTGCCCCTGCACCGGCTTCGGCGCCGGCGCAGGCCACCGTTGCGGCCGCCATCGCAGCAGCACCGTCGGTCGTGGGCCCCGAAGGGGGACCGCTCGGCTTCCAGCTGCCAGTCAAGGGCGAGGTGACCGGCTACAACTACTACGCTCTCAAGAGCCCGGCCGGTCTCGTCGTCGACGTCAAGGGAGCCTCGCCGGAAGTCGAAGGCCCGCAGGCCATCGAGATCGCCGGAATCCGCTCGGTGAAGGCACTGTCCCGTCCTGACGGGGCACGCTTCATCTTCTACTTCGACGGCACCGCGGTCCCCGACTACCAGGTTCTTCCGGCCGGCTCCACGCTCGAGATCCGCATCGACTGATCCCCTTCCCGCCCCTCCCCACCTTCCATTCCGAAGGCCATCTTGATATTTCGTGGCGCGGGTGGGAAACTGATCGGTCACTCCGGGGTGGACGACAGATGCTGAAGGTGACCATCAACGAGAAGGGCGGCGGGGAGCGCGTCCTCGAGTTCGTGAAGGACCGGATCTCGATTGGCCGTTCCCAGCGCAACGACATCATCCTGCCGCGGTCCAACGTCTCGAAGAAGCACGCGACCGTGGAGGTGCGCGGCGGCTCGTGCGTCGTCACGGATCTCGACAGCACGAACGGGACCTTCGTGAACGGCAGGCGTATCAAGGGCCCGGCCCAGGTCGTGACCGGGGACAAGCTCTTCATCTCCGACTTCATAATGGTCATCGATATCTCCCGCCCCGGAGCCTCCCAGGTGCCCGTGCCTCCTCCGCTGCCCGGAGCGTCGGCCGCTGCCACCTTGCCCAAGGCCGGCGGTTCGCCTTCCGGTGCCGGTGCCCGGTCAAGCGACGGATCCGCCGAAGCGGCCCTGGAGCCGGACGAGATAGAGCCGGTCGAGGAAGCCGAGCCCGTTTCCGGGGACGACGAGCCAGAGCCCGAGACCGGACTGCGCCGGGATCGCGCGTCGCAGCCCGAGCCCATGCAGGAGGAGAAGCCCAGGGACCTTTCGAGGGACTCCATCCGGGGGGATTCCTCCAGCCGCCTGCGGGCTGCCCTCCTGCGCTCGCAGGACTCGGACGCGGGTGGCGCCAGGAGGTCGGTGCCTCCCGTGGCCGTCCAGGCACCAAGGCCTTCCACTCCTCCGCCGCGTCCGGCCGAGCCACCCCAGGCCCAGCCGGCCAGGCAGGCGGCTCCCCAGCGCCCGGCCCGTCCTGCTGCCGAGACGAGGAAGGCACCGGCAGAGGACAGGAAGCCCACGCCTGCCGTGAGGCCTCTCGGGGAGGGCGGGCTGCAGTCCGAGCTATTCCGCCAGGTGGACGCGATCCTCGATCTCGACCGGCTCGAGCCTCCGATATTCGGAGACGAGGAATTCAGGAGGAAGACGAGCCGCACCGTTGCCGAGGTCCTGGACTCGCTCGTGGATGCCGGGAAGCTGCCCCACGACATCGAGCCTAGCCTGATGGCCGAGCGGATCACGCGCGAGATCCTGGGCCTCGGGCAGGTCGAGGCGCTCCTCCAGGATCCCGACGTCAGGGAGATAGTGATCCCGCCCGGCGGCGATGTCACGGTCATCGGCGCCGGCGGTTCCCGCAGCATCGGCAATCCCTTCGTGAGCGACAAGTCGAGGAGGCTGGTCTTGAAGAAGCTCCTCGCCAGGATCAAGGACCGCGAGGTGGAGGGCACGCCCGCCGTCACCGGGACCCTGGCGGGCGGGGAGGAGGTGAGGATGCTCCTCCCGCCAGTGGTGCTCGAGGGGCTCGCTGCGGTCATCAGGAAGCCCTCGACCGCCCACGATGGCGGTCTCGACGCGCTCGTGGAGGCTGGAGTCCTGTCGACCGGGATGTCCCGTTTCCTGGGCTACTGCATCGAGGGCCGCCAGAGCCTCCTCCTCTGCGACGCCGATCTGTCCTCACATCGCACGCTCGTCCCTGCCATCTCGTCCCAGCTAGCGGGATGGGAGCGGCTCGTTGCGCTGCAGTGCGGTCTGGAGCCGCTCTACGACCTCTCTCCCCGGATCTACGCGAGGCTGCCGCCGGACGGGGGGCTGGACCTCGAGTCGCCCGGCGGGGATCTGGCCAAGGTGATCCAGGCCTTCACGCCGACCGCCCTTGTCATGGGCGAGATCCGGGAGGCGTCCCACCTCGCAATGGTCAGGCGATCCAGGGAGTCGAGGGCCTTCACGCTCTCGACCATGGCGGCCAGCTCAGACGTCGGGGCCCTGGCGATCGCCCTCAAGCTGCTGGCAGTGGAGCACCCCGGGCTCGCGCCCTCGCTCGTGTCGGACATGCTCGTCGAGACCTTCGACATCGTGATGATCCACGCTAGGATGATGGACGGATCGCAGAAGGTGACGAGGATCTCGGAGCTCCTCGAAGACAAGGACGGGATGCCCGAGCTCAAGCCCATCTTCAGGTGGGAGCTCGCCGGCCTCTCCGAGGACGGGGCCATGGAGGGATCTTTCCGCGCCACCCGTCACGTCCCTGCATTCGTCGATTCCCGCAGGGGCAAGACCAAGGGGCTCAGGTTCGACACGACGGTCTTCCAGTGAGCCGCACGACGACATGATGCGCAGACTCCAGATTGCTCTACCCCTCCTCGTCGCGTACCTCGTGCCCGCGACCGCGCACTCCGTTGCCGAGGGCGGCGCCGTGCTCGTGGACGAGATCGTTGCGGTCGTGTCCGGCAAGTTCCAGGGGGAGGTCCTTCCATACGTGATCACGCGCTGGGATCTCGAGGTCGAGTGCAGGCTGGAGTCGATCAACAGGTACGGGGCCAACGGCGTGGACCGCGAGATCTCCGATGCGCTCAGGGCCTCGATATTCGAGCGCCTGGTGGACGATGCCGTGATCTGGCGGGAGGCGTCGCGGCTCGAGGCCGGAGAGCTTCCGGCCGCCGACGTGGACGCGGCCCTCGCGAAGCTCGCGGAGTCGGTCGGCGGCCCAGAGGAGTTCGAAGTCCTCGTGGCCGAGGCCTCGATCCCGGCAACCAAGATCAGGCGGATAGTCATGCGCCGGCTGGTGGTCGACCGGTACGTGATGGACAACCTGCGGCTCACGGAGAGCTTCCTCGAGTCCGATCTCGAGAAGTCCTTCACGACCCTGGACCATCCATTCGTGGGGCAGAAGCTCACCGACGTGCACGATCGGTTCCGCGAGTGGCTGCTCACGGCGAAGTCCCACCAGCACCGCGAGAAGCTGGCCAAGGACCTGGGGACACGCTGCATCGTGTGGCTCTTCTGGAGCCCGGCCGCATCGGAGGCCTGATGATCGTCCTCACACTGGATTCGGATCCGACGAGCCTCGAGTACCACCTCTGGGACATGAACGGGGGGCGCGACCTCGTGAGCGGGTTCCTCCAGGGATTCCAGGGCGAGTCCACGCACGAGTACGAGTACCTGTACGGCGGGGGACGCGGGCGGACGACGGCGGACAGCCCGGGAGATGCCCTCGGGAGGGCGCTCGACAGCATCGCGCTTGCAGAGCCCTCGATAAAGCGCATCGAGGGGCTCTCCATGGACGTCGGGATCGTGGCGCACGTCTTCCCGGTGAGGCCGCCCGGGGTCGGATCCACCGGCATCCTGGACGACGGTCTCGTATCCCGCATCGAGCGCTTCGCGGCCGATCTCCCCGGGCAGGGCGCGGCGATCCGCGCCTGCCTGGACGTCGCCGGCGCGGCGCGGCGCCGGCTCCCGGAGAGCAGGCACGCCGCCGTTTTCGAGGACGCCTTCTTCCAGACCAGGACCGCGGAGGGGGCCTGCTATCCGATCCGCCCGACGTGGGGCGGCAAGGATCTCGTCAGGCGGCTGGGAAGGGGTGGCCTCAGGATCTCCTCGGTGGTCGTGAAGGCCCTGGACATGCTCGGCTCGACCGAGGAGGCTCCCAGGATCGTGGTCTGCGATCTCGACGATGTTCCCCAGGTGACGAGCGTGCGCGGGCAGACGGTCTACGACTCGACCTGCGAGTTCGACGGGTCCTCCAGGATCCTCTCGGAGCGCGGGACGGGTGCCGTGCCGCCCGGGCTGCGTGACGCGCTCCTCAGGACCGGGGCGCCCGACGGGATGGCCGTCGACACGCTCTTCTCGCGGCACGGCGGGCTCGCCTGCATCGAGCCGGCGCCGCTCACGCTTGACGACCTGGAGTCGCTGGCCGCGGAGGGAACCTACGGGCCGGCAAGCAGGATGCTCTTCGACCAGGTCGTGAGGGAGGTCGGAGGGCAGATGACGCTCCTGGGCGGGCTCGACGTCCTCGTGTTCACAGGGAGGACCGGGCTCGGGAGCCCGATGCTCCGGTCCCTGGTCACCACGCGTCTCCGCCTCTTCAGGATCGCCATCGACGAGAAGCGCAACGAGGTGGCGAACGGCAACGCGGATCTGACGGGCGAGGGCAGCCGCGTCAAGGTGCTCGTCGTGGCCCCGTCCCCGTCCCACCAGGCCGCGCTCGAGACCGTGAAGGCCCTGGGCGATGTCGACTGAGGGCTCGACGCTCGTGAGGTCCGTGCAGCGCGCCGAGCTGCCGGCCGTCCATGCCATCGAGCAGGTCTGCTTCCGCAACCCCTGGCCGCTGCACATCTTCGAGATGGAGCTCGAGCACGACTGGAGCAGGCTCTGGGGCGCGTTCCGGCCGGGCGCGGAACAGCTCCTGGGGTACCTGCTCTTCTGGGTCGTGTACGACGAGGTCCACATCCTGAACATCGCGACGCACCCGGAGCACAGGCGCAGGTCCATCGCGAGGACGCTGATCGGCCGCCTCGACGCCGAGGCCCGCCGGATCCAGGCACGTTTCCTCACTCTCGAGGTCCGCATGAGCAACGTGGCAGCCATCGGACTGTACGACAACGAGGGCTTCTCCGTGGTAGGCCGGCGCCCCAAGTACTACACGGACAACTGCGAGGACGCCCTCGTCATGGTGAAGCACCTCTGATCGGGTTCCCCCGTTACTGGATCCGGCGGGTGCCGGTCGTGTAGCGTCGCGGCATGCTGCGCCATATACGATCCCTCGTCAGGATCGCGGCCGCGTCCGCGATCCTCCCGATGACGATGGCCTCCTGCGCCGCCGCCATCACGCCGAAGGACAAGCTGGCCGACTCCGTGTACCCGTTCTACGACGCATGGCGTTGGAAGAAGGTCGCCTCGCTGGCCCTGCACGTGAAGCCCGAGGAGCGCGAGGACTTCGCCGCGGCCTACGAGGAGGCGACGAACGGCGTGCTCTTCGCCGACTACGAGGTCACGGACATCAAGATCGCCGACGACAAGCTCAAGGCCGACGTGTCGGTCGTCTTCACGTGGTACCGCGAGTCCGATCCGATGATCGTGGAGGCGCAGATAATCGAGACCTGGGAGCGTTCGGGCAAGACCAAGCCGTGGTACAGGACCGGCCAGTCCGTGATCGCGGGCGAGATGCCCTGATCGCGGGATCGCGAGCCGTCCCGGGGCGCCCTAGTCCCCCTCCTCCTCCCCTTCCTTCCCCTTCTTCGGCGCGTCCCCCTGTTCGAGTATCTGGTGGTCCCGGCCGTCGTACCTCAAGTGTACGCTCTTCTCCTTGGCGACCGTGGCCAGCCTGACCGGGCGCTTCCAGATCCTGACCACGTTCTTCAGCGTGTCGCGCGCCCAGTCCAGCCTGAGATCGGTCCCGTCGTGCCGGTGCTCGAGCAGGAGCTCGCCCTGGTTGGCGTGGTTGGCGTCGCGCACCAGGATCACGGGGTTCCCGAGGTTCGTGAGCTGCTGGAGCAGCACCTTCTTCACCTTCCTCGCGCTCCTCGAGAGGATCTCCCACCGCTTCCTGTGGTCCACGTACCCGTAGGTGAAGAGGCCCTGCTCCTCGCAGAAGTCCGGGGTGAAGAACTCGTCGATGAAGGTGACGTCGTTGTAGCAGGTCCTGACCTCGAAGACCTTCTTCTCCCCCTGCATGGTGCGGGTGTCCCACGTGGCCCTCGCGGCCGCGTCCGTGCACTCCTCCCAGTCCTTCCCGAAGCGGCCCAGATCCCACCTCTCCTTGACGTGCCTGAAGAGCTCCACGCCCAGCTTGTACGGGTTGACCTGGTTGCCGTGCGTGGCGAGCACCCCGCTCGCGTGGTCCGCGTAGTCCACAACGTCGGCGGCCGTCAGGATCTTCTCGGTCATGATCCTGGAGTGCCAGTACGTGGCCCATCCCTCGTTCATGATCTTGGTCTGGGCCTGCGGGACGAAGTAGTAGGCCTCCTCCCTCATGGTGGAGAGCACCGACTGCTCCCAGCCATCCAGCGGGGCGTGATCCAGCAGGAAGCCCAGAACGTCCTGTCCGTACTCCTCGACCGGTATCTCGCGCCGCCGCCCCTCATCTTCCTTGCCGGGGCCGTCCGCCGCGTCCGCGGCTTCCGGCTTCGCCATGAAGGGCCGCATGTAGCTCGGGAAGCGGTCCAGGGAGTCGTCCTTCTCCTCCTCCCGCTTCTCCTCCTCCCCCGGGCGCCCCTTGCGCGAAGGGGACCCTATGCCCGGCGCCCTGATCGGGTCTATCAGGTTGTCGACCGAGAGGCAGGCGTCCACGAACGCCTCGACCTTGTCGCGGCCGAAGCGATCCATGTAGCCGGAGATGCGGCTGCCGTGGTTGGCCATGTCGTCCATCATCTTCCGGCTGGTGTGGGCGAAGAACATGTTGTTCTTGAAGAAGTCGCAGTGGCCCATGACGTGGGCCATGACCATCTTCTGGTCCACGAGGGAGTTCCCCTCGAGCAGGTACGCGTAGCAGGGGTCGTTGTTGATGACCATCTCGTAGATCCGGTGCAGCCCGTACGCGCCGGACTTGGTCATCCGCTCGAACTCCATTCCGAACCGCCAGTGGGGGTACCGCTTCGGGAACCCGCCGTATGACGCGACCTCGTTCATCTCCTCGAAGCTCAGCACCTCGAAGACGATCGTGTAGAAGTCGAGGCCCGCGGACTTCGCGTGCCGCTCGATCTCCCGCTGGATATCCCTCAGGTAGCGGGGCAGCCTCGATCCCTGGAGCGATCTCTTCACCGGCCCTTCCCCAGGAACTCCTTGATGGAGTCCACGATGTGGTCCCTGTCCGGGATCCGGCTGGCCACGAGACGCGGGTCGGCCGTGATCTCCTTGGTCAGCTCCCTCATGAACTGCCCGCTGCCGTAGGGCGACTCGACCTGTCCGTACCCGAAGAGGTTCGTCCTCGGCAGGATCTTCTCCCTGAGCAGGTCGATGCAGTCCTTGTTGTCCTGGTTGGACCAGTTGTCGCCGTCCGAGAAGTGGAAGCAGTACGTGTTCCACTCGGAGACCGGGTAGTCCGCGTCCATGATCTCGATGGCCTTCTTGTACGCGGACGATATGATGGTCCCGCCGCTCTCCTTGGTCCTGAAGAAGGTCTCCCTGTCCACCTCCCTCGCGGTCGCGTCGTGGACGATGAACCTGGTCTCCAGCCCGTCGTACTGGCTCTTCAGCCAGGCGTCGATCCAGTAGCTCTCGATCCTGACTATCTCCTTCTGCTCGCCGCCCATGGATCCGGAGACGTCCATCATGTAGACGATGACCGCCGCCGACTCCATGACCGGCTCGGACCTGAAGGACTTGAACCTCATGTCCTCCTTGACCGGCAGCACGGTCGGGTTCCAGGGCTCGTCCACGCCGAGCGCGATGTGCCGCTTGCGCC
>CAZGVR010000135.1:8004-9048 GCA_964528945.1 uncultured Myxococcales bacterium | reverse complement strand
CGCGATCGTCGACTCCGTCGCCTCGCCGCGCCCGTTGCAGAGGAGGACGTCGTCCATTCCGAGCCAGTCGACGACTTCCCGGCGATCGACCAGGATCGGTCCCCGGACGCCAGCCCGGCGATCACGCTGGACGAGTCGTCGGAGGAGGGATTCCAGCCCGTGAAGATCCTGGAGGCGGTCGAGCCTCCGCCCATGCCGGTCCAGCCGATAGATCTCTCCAAGAAGATGCTGACCGGACAACCCACTGCCCAGGGAGCCGCCCGCGCAGCCGGTCCGGGCGACCCTACCACTCGCGTACAGGAGCAGGCTTCCATGCCCGCGGCCGCCGCGCCGGGCTCCGAGCCGGTGAAGCCTCCCCTGGCGACGATACGCCGGCCGTCCATGCCGCTCGCCGCGCCGGAGTTCGAGAAGCCGGCGCCCCGGAAGAAGTTCGGCCGCTCCCTCTTCGTCTACCTGATCCTCATCGCCGTGATCGTTGCGCTCGGAAGCCTGGCGGCGATCGAGCTTGCCAAGCTGATGAAGCGTCCGAGCGGAGCGGTGGAGCGTCTCTCGGCGGACGGGGCGAACCCGGGGGGGATCCCGGTCGAGCAGCCCTCGCCTGCCGATGCAGGCGTGGCAGGGGACGCAGGGAGTGCCGCTCCCGTTCAGCCCGCCGACCCCGAATCCCACATCCTCTCCTTCGACGTGAGCGCCTCCTCCCAGCACAGGAAGTACCCGGCCAGCAACGTCATGGACGGGGATCCGGGGACGGTCTGGCAAGAGGACCGCAAGGACAAGCCGCTGAAGAAGTACCTGTTCCTGACGTTCGAGCAGGCCGTGACCGTCACGCGCATCGGGATCATCGTCGGGTTCGACCGGATCGAGCAGGGAATGGGCGACCTGTGGCCGCTGAACAACCGCCTGAAGAAGGCCGAGTTCGCATTCTCGGACGGCAAGGTGACGTTCCACGAGTTCGAAGACCGCCGCGAGATGCAGTACTTCGACCTGCAGCCGCAGCACACCAGCCTGAACCTCGAGATAACCGTCCTCGAAGATCGGAAGAGC
>CAZGVR010000135.1:0-7994 GCA_964528945.1 uncultured Myxococcales bacterium | reverse complement strand
CGTCCTCGAGGTCTTGAAGGGGTCGTGGTTCTACGACAACTCGATCGCCGAGGTTGAGGTCTGGGGGTACGAGGAACCCCATCCAGACGAGCCTCAAGCAACCGATTGACTCGGGTAGAGGCTTCCCATAATAATTCCACCCTTGAGTAGCTGTTCGGGGGTGCGAAGATCTCTATTGAAGCCCCACCGCTCGGAGACGGGAGGGGCGGGAGAGTCACATGGGAACTCTCGAGCAGGGGGTCGAGCAGGTCGTTGCCACCTGCCTGAAGGTTGCGAAGGGAGAGAGGGTCGTCATCATCACGGACAGGGAGACGCGCTCGATCGCGGACGCCCTGCGCAAGCGGATCGTCGTGACCGGCTGCGACCCCGTCTTCTTCGTGATGGAGGACTTCCACGCGCGTCCACTGCCGTCGCTGCCGCCCGAGATCGAGAACGCCATCAAGGCCACCGACGTCTCGATCTATGCCGCGCAGACAGCCCAGGGCGAGCTCGGAACCTTCAGGCTCCCGCTGCTCAGGACCATCTCCGGCAACAAGACGATCCGGCACGCGCACATGATCCAGATCACCAGGCAGATCATGGAGGACGGCATGTGCGTGGACTACAACCTCGTCCGCCAAGTGACGGCCAAGGTGCGCGAGTTCGTGTCGGGCGCCAGGGAGATCAGGGTCACGACAGAGAGGGGAACGGACGTGATCGCCCACTTCCACCCCGACGCGAAGTGGGTCCAGTGCGACGGCAACATCGGCCCGGGAACGTGGACGAATCTCCCGGACGGCGAGACCTTCACGTGCCCCGAGTCGGTGGACGGCGTGGCCGTGGTGGACGGCGTGCTCGGCGACGTGATGCAGAAGTTCGGCTCGCTCGAGAAGTCCCCCGTGACCCTGAAGATCAAGGACGGGCGCGTGACCGACATCCAGGGCTCGAACAAGGAACTGGTGGAACCATACCGAAGGCTCGTGTTCGAGACGGACGAGAACTCCAACAGGTTCGGCGAGTTCGCGTTCGGGACCAACGTGGGTCTCACCCGCCTGATAGGCTCCATGCTCCAGGACGAGAAGTTCCCGTCAGTGCACATGGCCACGGGCGACCCGCTCGAGGTTACCTGGGGCGAGGAGTGGCACTCCAAGACCCACGTGGACGGAGTCATCACCCGGACGACCGCGACGGTCGACGGCAAGCCGCTCATGAAGGACGGGAAGTACCTGATCCTCTAGGCACCTCCGCTGTGGTCGCGATCCTTCGAGCTTGACAACGCCGCCTGGATCTCATAATTACGCCTTGCCTTGGAACGCAAAAGAGAAAAGAACGCGAGCTTCAGGCCGATCGAGGTCGACGTAAAGGACAACCTCGACAAGGCTCTGCGGGCCCTCAAGAACCGCATGAGCCGCGAGGGCGTCCTCCAGGAGCTGAAGAAGCGCCGCTTCTTCGAGAAGCCTTCCGTGAAGCGGAAGCGCAAGGTCCGCGAAGCCCAGAAGAGGCTCCGCAGATCGCTCAAGCGTCAATCCTGACATCCAGCTGCTCGCACCATGTCCTGCGCGCCTCATGTCCGGCAAGCGAGAGCCGGGCGGCAGATTACGTCTTGCGCGACCCCTGACCATACGGTAGAAGATTGCACATGATCCGGGTCAAGTTCTGGGGTGTCCGGGGATCGATCCCGGTTCCGGGTCCTTCCACCACGGCAGTGGGCGGAAACACCAGCTGCGTGGAGGTGAGGTGCGGGGATCACCTCGTGATCTTCGATGCCGGCACCGGGATCAGGCTGCTGGGCGACTCGCTGGGACGGAAGAATCGCATCGAGGCGGACGTGTTCTTCAGCCACGTCCACTGGGATCACATACAGGGGTTCCCGTTCTTCGTGCCCGCGATGGTACCGGGGAACAGGCTGCGGCTGTACGGCGGACGCAACGTGACGTCCACTCTCGAGGAAACGCTGGCCGGCCAGATGAACTACCCCAACTTCCCGGTCGTGCTGGGGGACCTGGCTGCCCAGATCACCTTCCACGATCTCAAGGAAGGCGAGCAGTTCACGATCGGTCAGGGCCGCGACAAGGTCCAGGTCAGCAACGCCAAGCTGAACCACCCGAACGGGGTCTACAGCTACCGCCTCGACCACCGGGGCCGTTCGGTCGTCTATGCGACCGACACCGAGCACTACGCCGAGCCAGACCCCAAGCTCGAGATGCTGGCAAGGGGCGCCGACCTCCTGATCTACGACTCCCAGTACACCCCCGAGGAGTACTCGGGCGAGAAGGACGGTGTCCCGCGCTTCGGCTGGGGGCACTCGACCATGATCGTCGGGGCCGAGATCGCAAAGGCGATCGACGTGAAGAAGCTCGTGCTCTTCCACCACGATCCCCTCCAGGATGATGCGTCGGTTGCGGAGAAGGAGCGTAGGGCCCGGAAGGTGTTCCGCAACACGGTGGCGGCCCGCGAGGGCCTGGTCATCGACATCAAGACCACCTGATGTCCTACATCGTCCTCGCCAGGAAGTGGCGCCCGCGTCGCTTCGAGGATCTCATCGGCCAGGAGCACGTGTCCAGGACCCTCGTGAACGCGATCGGCGCGGGCCGGGTCGCACACGCATTCCTCTTCACGGGCGTCAGGGGCGTCGGCAAGACCAGCGCCGCCCGCATCCTGGCGATGGCCCTGAACTGCGAGAAGGGGGACGGCCCTACGGTCGAGCCATGCGGCGAATGCGGCTCCTGCACGCGGATCATGAACGCCTCCGCGCTCGACGTCCAGGAGATCGACGGCGCGTCCAACAACTCCGTCGAGGACGTCCGCCACCTGCGCGAGACCATAGCCTTCCAGCCTTCCCACTCGCGGCTGAAGGTCTACATCATCGACGAGGTCCACATGCTCTCGGCCTCGGCGTTCAACGCCCTGCTCAAGACCCTGGAGGAGCCTCCTCCCCATGTGAAGTTCATCCTCGCCACGACCGAGCCTCACAGGATCCCAGTCACGATCCTCTCGCGCTGCCAGCGGTACGACTTCCGCAGGATCCCGCCCCGCCTCATAGAGGAGCACCTCCGCCGGATACTCGGCGGGGAGTCCATCTCCATCGAGGACAGGGCCCTCGCCCTGGTCGCGAGGGAGGCGCAGGGCTCGATGAGGGACGCTCTCTCCCTCGTGGACCAGATCCTCGCGGCATTCGGCGAGGCCGTGAAGATAGAGGACGTGTCCTGGCTGATGGGCGTGGCGGACCACCGCATGCACGCGGATCTGACCCGCGCGGTACTCGGGCGCGATCCGCGATCCTGCCTCGGGATCATCGCCGGCCTCGACCGCGACGGCTACAACCTGCCGCACTTCGTCGCCGGCTACCTCGAGCACGTGCGCGACCTGATAGTGGTCCGGGCGGCCGGTGCGGACGCGCCCGGCGCGGACATCCCGGCGTGGGAGAGGGATGAGCTCTCGCGACTGGTCGACGGCGTACCGCTCCCCGAGTTGTACAGGATCTTCACGCACGCAGCCCGTGCGGCCGACGGGATCACCCGCTCGCCAGTGCCGCGCGTCATGCTCGAGACCACCTTCATCAAGCTGTCGCAGGACGAGCCGCTGACCACGGTGGCCAGGCTCCTCCAGGCCCTCGGCGATCTGAAGCGCCGGGGCGGGTTGCCTGCCCCGCCATCCGCGGGGAGGTCGGCAGCACCACCGCCAGGCCCCGGCCAGGCGGTGCGCTCGAGGGACCAGGGGGCTTCCGGTACGGAGCCTGCGGCCGTGCATAGGCCGGCCGCCGGGGCCACGCCGGAAGACTGCGCGGAGGTACGGCCCAGGGATGGCCGTGCGGCGAGCAAGGAGGAGGCAGACCTCTGGAAGCGGATCCTGGAGGAGACGAAATCCTCGAGCCCGGTCCTCGGCAGGATCCTCGAGCGCGCGACCCCCATCCGCGTGGACGGCTACGAGGTCAGGATCGGATACGACGCCGAGGCCGGATTCGACTCGTCGGTCGCCTGCGGCCGGGACTCGGTCACGGCTCTCGAGGAGGTCTGCACCAGGATCCTCGGCTCGCGCCCGGCGGTCCTCGTCGAGCGCGACTCCGTCCAGGCATCGCGGGCGCGCCAGGACCGGGACGAGAAGCGTCGCAAGGAGGACGAGCGCCGCCAGCGCAACGCACGCATGCATCCTGCCGTGCGAGGCGCTGAGGAGCACTTCGGCGCCAGGATCAGGGACATCAAGACCGACGTGGAGTGACACATGAGCAAGTCTTCGAAGGGACCGGCCTTCCGCGGCGGAATCGGCGAGATGATGCGATATGCCACGCGCATCCAGCAGAAGCTCGACGGCATGAAGGAGGAGATCAAGACGAGGACGGTGACCGCCTCCGCCGCCGGAGACCGGGTCACCGCCGAGGTGAACGGCGAGCGAAAGGTCGTCCGCATCACGATAGACAAGGAGAAGGTCAACCTGGAGGACCTGGCCGAGCTCTCGGACCTGATCACGGCCGCCGTCAACATGGCCCTCGACAAGATGGACGCGCTCATCAAGGAGGAGACGCACAGGGTGACGGGCGGCGTCGACCTCCCGGGCTTCTTCTGATAGCGCGATGATGGCCAGGGACATCGAGGATCCCGTCGATCTCCTGGTCCAGCTTCTCAGGAAGCTGCCTGGCGTGGGGGAGCGCACGGCGCGGACGAGGTGCAGGAACATCTCCAGGTCGGAGTTTTGCCCGGTGTGCTCGGACGAGAAGCGCGATCGTGCCTCGCTCTGCATAGTGGGCTCCGTACAGGACCTGCTCGCGATCGAGAGGAGCGGCGCCTTTCGCGGGCGATACTACGTGCTGGGCGGCTACATCGCCCCCCTGGACGGCCACGGCCCCGAGGACATCGACACGGGCCGGATAGTTCGCATGGTCGCCGAGGAAGGAGTTGACGAGGTGATCCTGGCCACCAACCCCACGGTCGAGGGCGACGCGACCGCCAACTTCCTGGCAGGTGCCCTCAAGGACGCGGGCGCGAGGATCACGAGGATCGCGACCGGCATCCAGCACGGAGGCGAGATCGAGTACGCGGATCCCGTCTCGGTCTCCCGGGCTCTCGGCGGGCGGAGGCAGTTCTAGCATGGCGCGCAGGGCACGAGCCGCCGCGCTCGTCGCAGCCGCGGTCGCGGCCGCCGCCTGCGGGGCCACGGGATCGGTCCCGGGGGCGACATTCGACGAGCCAGGGACCATCGCCCTCTCGGACCCCGGCCTGGTCTCTATCCGGGCATCAGCGATGATCGAGAAGACCGTCGCGGGCAAGATGGTGAGCGGGCGTGTGCTCCTCATGGCCTCGAGGCCAGCGTCCCTCAGGATCGATGCGATGAGCCCGGCCGACACGCCGCTGGCCATCCTCACGGCCAATCCTGACGGGTTCGCCCTGATGGATGCGGGAGGCGGGGCGTTCTACGAGGGTCCCCCATCGGCCTGCAACGTCGAGAGACTTCTGGACATCCCCATGCCGCCAGCGACGGTGGTCGCGATGCTCCTCGGCATGCCACCGCTCATCGACGCCTCTAGCAGGAGGGTCGCCTGGATGAAGAAGGGCTACAATCTCCTGACGCTGTCGAATCCGACCGACAAGCTGGAGCAGGTCGTGCAGGTCCTGTCCGGGCCCAAGGGGAACATGGCCATAAGGTCCGTGGTCTGGAAGGCTGGAAGCGTCCTGTACGACCTGAGGTTCGTGCACAGGCAGCCCGCTGGGCCCAAGGGACCTCTCCTCCCGAGGGAGATCAGGTTCGCCATGCCCGGCCAGGGCAGCGCCGTGACGCTCAAGTACGACACGATAATCGTCGATCCCGAGATCACCGGGGACGCATTCCGGCAGGACCCTCCACCGGGTTTTCCGGTGCACCACGTGGACTGCGGGAACGCGACCATCTTCTGAGGTCGGGCTTGAGGAGCAGCCCAGGCGGCACGGGCAGGATGGCGGCTGCGGCCGGGATCGCGGTCCTCGCCCACGCAGCCCTGATCGGGCTTCTCGGCGCTTCAGTCGAGCTGGGCAAGGCTGTGGGACCTTCCATGGTGCCGACCCTGCTCCTGCAGGGGATCGATCATCCCGTGTCGGATGAGGTCGGCGTCGAGGCGCCGCCAGCCGTCCCACCCGTGCGGGAGGCGTCGGGACAGGCGAGGAAGCCCGCGAGTGCCAAGCCTGCCGCCGTTGCCGGCGAGCCCGTGATCGCCGCGATCCCGGAGGAGCCTGCCGAAGGAGCGGGGACCGGGGCGGCCGTCGCTGCAGGGCCACCCGGTCCGGCCATGCCCCAGGGACCCTCGCCAGGGCCCGGCACCGCGGCCGGGGATCCAGCGACCGGTGAAGGCGGTGGCGGCCCGGCAGGGACGCAGGCACCGGACACGGCCTCGGTCCTCGAGCAGATCCGGGCGAAGCTCCAGGCGAGCCTCGTGTACCCGCCCATGGCAAGGATCCAGGGGATCGAGGGAACGGTGCAGTTGCGGTTCTCGGTCGGCAGCGACGGCAAGCCCACGGGCGTCCAGGTCGTCAAGAGCAGCGGCTTCGACGTCCTGGACGACGCCGCCCTGGCGACGCTGGAGAAGGCAGCCCCCCTGCCCCAGGTTGCCGTGAAGATCAAGGTCCCGGTCGTGTACGACCTGGAGCAGTGATCATCCCCCGGCGATCTCGACGTAGCGCTGCGCGCAGCGGCGTGCGATCTTCTGGACGCGGACGATGAACCGCTGGCGCTCGCTCACGGACAGGGCCCCTCGCGCGTCGAGCACGTTGAAGACGTGCGAGCACTTGAGGCAGAAGTCGTACGCGGGCAGCACCAGCCCGCCCGCCGCCCCTGACCCGTCCTTCCGGTCGAGGAGCCTCCAGGCCTGGGCCTCGAAGTCGTCGAAGAGCCTGAAATGGAGCTGGACGTCGGCCTCCTCGAAGTTGTAGGTCGACCACTCCTTCTCGCCCAGGTGGTGTACCTCCCGGTACGGCACGCTGGCGCCGTATTCGAGATCGTAGACGTTGTCCACGCCCTGCAGGTACATCGCGATCCGCTCCAGGCCGTAGGTCAGCTCGACCGAGACCGGGTCGAGATCGAAGCCGCCCACCTGCTGGAAGTAGGTGAACTGGGTTATCTCCATCCCGTCGAGCCAGACCTCCCAGCCCAGGCCCGAAGCGCCGAGTGTCGGGGACTCCCAGTTGTCCTCCACGAAGCGGATGTCGTGCGCGAGCGGATCGATGCCGAGGGTCCTCAGCGAATCCAGGTAGGTCTCCTGGATCCCTAGGGGCGCGGGCTTGACTATCACCTGGAACTGGTGGAACTGCTGGAGCCGGTTCGGGTTCTCGCCGTAGCGCCCGTCCGTGGGCCTTCGCGACGGCTCGACGTACGCGACGCTCCATGGCCGGGGTCCCAGCACGCGAAGGTAGGTATGGGGGTTGAAGGTCCCGGCCCCGACCTCCGAGTTGTACGGCTGCCCTATCAGGCACCCTCGCGCAGCCCAGTACCGCTGGAGCTCGAGGATCAGATCCTGGAATGAGAGCGCCATGCCTAGCCTTCCCGGTCCTTGGGCCGCTCGCCCCCGAGGAAATCGTCGAGCGCCTCGTCCAGCGCCTCGCCCGGCTGGGGCTCGGGATCCGGGATCCCGGCGGCCGCGATCTCCTCCTCGGAGAGCTCGATCATCTCCTGCAATCGAGGCATCTCGTCCAGCGACCTGAGCCCGAAGAGCTCGAGGAAGCGCGGCGCCGTTCCGTACAGGAACGGCCGGCCCGGCTCCTCCTTCTTGCCGATGATCTTGATGAGGCCCTTCTCCTGGAGGATCTTCATCACCGGGCCCGAGTCCACCCCGCGGATGTCGTCCACCCGCGCGCGCGTGCAGGGTTGCTGGTAGGCGACGATCGTCAGGGTCTCGAGCGCCGCACGGCTCATCCGGACGGGACGGGCCTTTATGAGACGTTTGACGGCCTCGGCGGCCTCGGGCATTGTCCTGAACTGGACGCCGCCCGCTATCTCCTCGAGACGGATCCCTCGCTCTACGTCAACCTCGCAAACGTCAAGGAGATCGAGGC
>CAZGVR010000134.1:8537-9092 GCA_964528945.1 uncultured Myxococcales bacterium | reverse complement strand
TTGCGAGGCATGCACCCTCGGATCGTGCGTGGTCGCGGACGCGGCCTGCCTGACCCACGGCGCGACCGTGTCCAGCCTGCTCTTCTACACCGGGGAGCTGCCCGCCTACGTGCCGCCGCTCGAGATCGCGGCAGGGGTCCTGCCCGGACCGCTCGATCCGGTCGAGGTCAGGTTCGACATCGGGAACGCCTCGGGCCGTCCGGTCGAGGGCGTGTGGCTGGTTTACAGGCAGACGCAGAGCGCCTGCATCGATCCGTCGGCATGCGGCGTGACCGCGGCCGACATCGCCTGGGGACGGATCGAGGTGATCGATGCCGGCGAGACCGTGAGCGCGACCCTGCCCGTGCTGAGGCTGACCGCCGAGCTGGACGAATACGGCTTCCCGATCGAGGGCACACTGGGCATCCCGGCCGGCTGGGAGTCGCAGGGCGTTGACCTCATGGCAGCCATAGAGGCGCGCGGGCTCTACGCGCAGGAGGCCCGGGCATTCACGAACGCGTGGGACCTGGCGTTCTTCGGGCTCATGGGCTCCGACTCCACCTACATCGCGCCCCT
>CAZGVR010000134.1:0-8527 GCA_964528945.1 uncultured Myxococcales bacterium | reverse complement strand
TGATCCGGATCGAGGAGGACGATCATGCCTAGGTATGCAGGACTCGTGATCGCAGTCGCGCTCTTCGCCTGGGGGTGCTACGGCAGCAGCGCGGGCATCGACGCCGCCACGGACGCGCCCGACGCCGCCGACTCGCAGCCGGACACTGCGATCGATCCGGGGACCGACACGGCCGTGGATCCGGGCACGGACACGGTGTCGCCCACCTACGTCCTCCACGAGTGGGGAGTGCTCGTGTACGGGCCGGGCGGTGCGTCCATACACGGCCCGAGCCCCGAGTACGCCGGGCCCATCGCGGACAAGCCGGTCATCTACATCTACACCGAGGAACCGCTCACGATGGACGTGACCGTGGGCTTCGCGAGCGGCCAGGCCGAGGAGACCTGGCCTGTGACCGCCCTCGGTCCGGTGGTGAGCTGGCCCGGGATCCAGGTCACGCCCGGAGCCTGCGACGCCACCCCCTTCCCGTCCATCTGGGAGGACCCCTGGGTGGACGAGTCGTGCGAGGCATGCACGCTCGGCACGTGCGTGGTCGAGGAGGCCGCCTGCCTCGCCACGCTCGACCAGGTCGCGAAGCTGCTCTTCTACGCCGGATCGCTCCCTGGCTACGCCCGGCCGCTCCTCGCGAGCGCCGTGGCGGACGAGGCCTCGGGGACCGTGACGTTCTCGGTTTCGAGCTCGTCTGCGCTGGTGATCGAGGACGTCTGGCTCCTCTACAGGGTCACCACGGACACGTGCATGGATCCCTCGTACTGCCCCGTGGCCACGGCCGATCTGGCCGTGGGCTTCGCCGGGAGCATCGCACCCGGGTCCGGCTTCTCCACGACGGTTCCCATCACGCACCTGGTCGCGGAGCTCGACGCGTCCGGCTATCCGATCCCCGGCACGCTGGGGACGGATCCCGAGTGGGAAGCCGTGCCGGAAGAGGTGCGCGCGGCCCTCCTGGAGCACGGCCTCACGGCCCCCGAGGCGGACGCCTTCATGGCGGCCTGGGACCAGGGCTTCTTCGGGATCCTGGGATCGGACTCCTACTTCTCGGAGCCCATGTACCATCACGGAGCCTACGTGCTGTACTTCATGCCGGCCGCGGACTACGACGAGCAGCTCCCGCTCCAGGCCAGCCCATCGCCCTCCGAGATCGTACGGGTCGGCATGGTCTACCAGCAGATCTGACGCGGGGGAAGGGCCCGCGGCCGCTCGCCGGCCGCGGCCGTAAACTGGCTTCCCGGCGCGCAAGTGCTAGAATAAGCTCGTGATGAAGCGCTCCTACCCGATCCTGCTCCTTCCGGTCATCCTGACCGTGTCCTGTCTCGCCGATTTCGACAAGACGATCAGGGAGTTCACGGAGGGGCCCATCCGCTTCAGGCTCGAGGCCGCGTCGCTCGAGGTGCCTCCCGGGTTCCTGAACACCGATTCCGGCGGCTGCGAGGTCGCCAGCATCGGATGCGGGGACGCGCCATGTCCGGAAGAGACGACGATCTGCAGCGTGGAAGGGGTATGCCTGCTCGAGCCGCGCACCGTGCTCTCCGAGGTCGTGGACATCGGCTATGCCTACGACCCGGGCTCGGTCAGGGTGGACTCGGTCAGGGTCCAGGACCCCGTGGCCTTCGTGCAGGCCAGCGATCTCAACTTCGACATCGAGGCAGTCACGATCCTGTGGGCACCGGTCGAGGCACCGTGGGGCGCCGAGGCCAGGCCGATCGGCACTGCCGGACCCCTGATCGCCGGACAGCCTCCGGGCGTCCTTCACGTCGTCCCGGACGACCAGGGAAAGGCCTCGCTGGAGGACTGGCTGGTCCAGAAGTCCTCGTTCAGGGTCTTCGTCGAGCTCGTCGCGCTGCTGGATCCAGGCCATCCGTGCCCCGACGGCAGCCTGGACCTCGACATCGAGCTGTCCTTCAGGCTGACCGGGGAGCCCCTCCCTTGATCCCCACGCCTCTTGAAAAGGAACGACCTCGGCTGTAAACATTGGATCTCGCGCCTGTCCCGTGAACCGGCATGCGCGGCGTCGTCACGAAGGGTTTTTCAGATGAGTGCAACGAAGAGCCAAGGCAAGGGCGGGATAGGCGGGGTCGTCGTCATCCTCGTGGTCCTCGCGGCACTGGGCGTGGGAGCGGCCCTCATGCTCGACAAGGGCGGCAAGAAGCAGCAGGTGCCGCCGCCGCCCGCCCCGGTGGTGGCGCCTCCCACGACCCTGGTCGAGGCGCCGCCGCCCCTGCCCGAGGTGGCCCCGGTGATCGAGGCCGAGCCCGAGCCGGCAGTGCCGCCCGAGGTCGAGGACCCAGCAAAGCCGGGGACCAAGAAGAAGGGCATCCCCATGGGGACGATCGATGCCAAGGAGGCCCAGGCCGTCACCAAGAAGAACTACGCCAAGGTAAGGACCTGCTACGAGAAGCAGCTGAAGCTCAACAACATCCTCCAGGGCGGGATCACGGTGAGGATCATGGTGTTCCCGGACGGCAGCGTGAACTCCGTCAAGTTCGAGGACGACACGGTGCACAACCCTGCCATGAACGAGTGCATCAAGAAGGAGATCCTCTCCTGGCAGTTCCCCAAGCCCGTGGGAGGCAAGGCGGAGGTCCAGCAGAGCTACAAGTTCGAGCCGAAGGCCGGCTGAGATGGTGCAAGGCCTGCTACGCGATTCGCCCGGATGACATGGGAAACAAGTTCGACCAGGCGCTGACCGGATTCAACAACAACTTCAGGCACCAGGGCAAGGTCTACCACCTGCAGACCGAGGACTCCGGCGAGGGGCACCCCCACATCATCACGCACGTGTTCGTGGACGGCGGGCACATCATAGCCACGAGGAAGACCTCGTACGAGGACATCATCGACGCCCCCGACCTCAAGGATCGGGTGCGCGAGCTCATGAGGGAGCAGCACCGCGCCATGGCGCTCGCGATCCGCGACGGCATGTTCGACGACGACAAGCCGCACGCGCGGGAGGTGAAGGAGGGCCAGAAGCGCGAGGAGGATCGCAAGAAGAGGCTCAGGTCGATCTCCGGGGTCTACAGGCAGGTCCAGCGCAAGGACGGCCGGCCGCCTCCGCCGCCGCCCGGGGCGGGCAGGCGGACCGGTTCGCACGGGAAGCCCGGCACCGTGCCGCGGGTCCCCGGGCTGGGTGTCGAGCAGGGTCGCGCCGGGGAAGGAGGCGCGGCCCAGGACAGGCAGTTCGGCGAGGACCTGCTCACCGACAAGACCCTCGAGGAGGTCATAGCTTCCTACCTCTCCGAGGATCCGGGAAAGGGCTGAGCGTGCCTACGGAGCGAGGCGGGAAGCCGCAGTCGCATGTGCCGCGGATCCTCGTCGTGGACGACGAGATCGTCATCACCGAGATCCTCTCGGATTTCCTGTCCATGGAGGGGTGGCACGTCGAGACCGCCACCTCGGGCAGGCAGGCGCTCGAGCTGCTCGGGACCGGCGTATTCGACGTGATGATCTCGGATCTCAAGATGCCGGAGATGAGCGGGCTCGGCCTGATGGAGGAGGTCAGGAGGCGGCACGAGCGCGTCGTGATCCTCATCATGACGGCCTTCGGGACCGTCGAGACCGCGATAGAGGCCATGAAGAAGGGGGCCCACGACTACATCCTGAAGCCCTTCAAGATGGAGGAGGTCGTCGAGATAGTGAAGCGGGCGCTCGAGATGAAGCGCCTCGCGGACGAGAACATCCAGCTCAGGTCCATGGTGAGCCTCTACGAGCTCAGCGAGGAGCTCGACTTCAGCCAGTCGGCGGAGGCCGTGCTGGACAGGATCCTCGACTTCGCCATGGGCCACGTCGACGCGGACGAGCTGAGCGTCTACGTGGCGCGGCCGGGCGAGAAGGTGCTGGAGCTGGGACGCTCGAGGCAGGCCGAGGGGCTCGAGTCCAGCGCGGACATAGACATCGAGCGGATATCGTCGGGGACCGAGGCCGGCCACTCCCTGCTCATGCACGGAGAGGGCGTCAGGGACCTCGTCCGCTCGGAGGGGCACCTGCCCGAGGCCGTCCTCTCGATCCCGATGGTCCATCGCTCGATCAGGGTCGGGGTCCTGAACGCCATCTCCTGGCGGCGGTCGGGGAAGTTCACGGAGGGGCACCGCAGGCTGCTCTCCATCGTCTCGGGCCGCGCCGCGGCCTCGATCGTCAACTCCCGCCTCATGGAGGAGCTCAGGGACACGGTCCGCCAGACCATACAGAGCCTGGCGCAGGCCCTGGAGGCCATGGACAGGTACACGGCCGGCCACTCGGACCGGGTCACGAACTACTCGCGGATAATCGGCGTGGAGCTCGGCCTGGATGCGGGCGAGGTCGAGATCATCACCCAGGCGGCCCTGATGCACGACATCGGGAAGATCGGTTGCCACGCCAACCTGAACAAGCCGGACAAGCTCACGGCCCAGGAGTACGAGATCTTCAAGGAGCACCCTTCCCACGGCCGGAAGATCCTGGAGCCGCTCACGTTCCTGCACCCGCTCATCCCGGGCGTCCACCTGCATCACGAGAGGTGGGACGGCAAGGGCTATCCCGAGGGCCTCGCGGGCGCGGACATCCCCCTGCTCGCCCGCATCCTCGCGGTGGCCGACAGCTACGACGCGATGACCTCCAGCCGCGCCTACAGGAAGGCGCTCGACCACAAGGTGGCGATCGAGGAGCTCAGGAGGTGTGCCGGCTCGCAGTTCGACCCGGACATCGTCGAGGCATTCCACAGGGCCATCGTGCGCGAGATGGCGGAGCAGGGCCGGGAGGATCCTGGCGCTTGATATTCCAGGGCGGGGATCCTATCCTCCGCTCCTGATCCGATGAGCGACGAGAGCAAAGACCTGTCCCGGTCCGAGGCGGGGTTCTTCGAGGAGCCTCCGGATCCCGAGCTGGCGGCCCTGCCGCCGCCGCCTCCACGCCGCCGCAGGAACCCGTGGTTCATGGCGATCGTCCTGGTCCTGGGCGCCCTCGTGCTCTGGTGGTACCGGTTCGAGATCGCCTTCTTCTTCGCACCGTCCGAGCCGAAACAGCTCGGCGACGCCATGGAGATCGACACGTCGCGGCTCGAGTCGAACACCTTCGTTTCCCTGGAGGCCTGGCCCAACCCGACGCGCGTCGTGAAGTTCTCCCGCAGGGTGAAGAAGGGCAACTACCGCCTCTTCGCCGTGGTCGGCCAGAAGAAGATCTTCGTGCAGACCTTCCTCCCCGAGGGCAGCGGCGAGCGCCCTTCCGCGAGCGAGATGACGGGCAGCTACGTCGGGCGGCTCATCTCCTTCAGGGACCTCGGGTCGACGTTCCTCACGCGCTCGGGATACGACGGCATCCGGCGGTTCTTCCGCGAGAAGCTGTTCGTCGAGATCGGGGACGACTGCTGGCTCCTCATGGATGGCGTGCATCCGCGTTCCTACTGGGGCTACCTGGTCATGGCCGGGGTCGTGCTCCTCGTCGTGCTCGTGAACGCCGTCCTCTTGGCCAGGCGCACGGCCGAGTGGCTCCGGTACCGGCGCGCCTGAAGAGGCCGGCTTTGGTTTCCAGGGGATTCATCGAGGACGTCCGCGACCGCGTGAAGATCGAGGACGTCGTGGGCGAGCACGTCGAGCTGAAGAGGAGCGGGGCCTCCATGAAGGGCCTGTGCCCCTTCCACGAGGAGAAGACCCCTTCCTTCCACGTCCACCCGGAGAGGGGCTTCTTCTACTGCTTCGGCTGCCACGTGGGCGGCGACGTCATCAAGTTCGTGCAGATGATCAGCGGCAGGAGCTTCATGGAGTCGGTCCGCGATCTCGCCTCCAGGGCCGGGATCGAGGTCCCCAGGGAGGAGTTCTCGCGGAGCGCCGAGACGGACCACGAGGACGCGAGGCGGGAGCGTCACCTCGCCGTCCTCGAGGGCGCGGCGCGCCTGTACGAGAAGGTCCTCGCCCAGCACCCGGACGCTGCCCCGGCCAGGGAGTACCTCGAGCGCAGGGCCATCGACACGGCCTGCGCGGCCAGGTTCAGGCTCGGGTACGCCCCGGACCGCTGGGACTTCATGGTCGAGCACATGAGGTCGCGGCGGCTGTCGCCGGAGGACGGCGTGGCCGTCGGGCTGCTCAGGCCCAGGAGGCAGTCCGACGGCTACTACGACTGGTTCAGGCGGCGGATCATGTTCCCGGTCATGAACCCGGCCGGCAAGGTCATCGGCTTCAGCGGGCGGATCGTACCCGGCGGGGAAGGGACCGGAGGCGAGGAGGCCAAGTACCTGAACGGCCCGGAGACGTCCACCTACCGCAAGGGCGAGACCGTGTACGGCCTCTCCCTTGCCGCGACTGCGATTCGCAGGACGGGCCGGATCTACCTGGTGGAGGGCAACTTCGACTTGGTCTCCATGAGCCAGGCGGGTTTCGAGAACGTCGTGGCGCCCATGGGCACCGCGCTCACGCAGGCGCAGGTCGCGCGTCTCGGCAGGTTCGGGGCGGAGCTGGTCTTCGTGTTCGACGGCGACGCCGCGGGGCGCGCGGCGGCCCTCAGGTCCTTCGAGGTCGTGGCCCCGGCCGGCCTCACGGCACGTGTTGCGACGCTCCCGGCAGGCGAGGATCCCGACAGCCTGGTCAGGAAGAAGGGGGCGGAAGCGCTGCGCGAGGTGCTCGGCGCCGCCGAGGAGATGGGCCGGTTCGTGATCAGGCACGCCGCCCAGGAGGCAGGGGACTCGATCAGCCGGAAGGTCGAGGCCGCACGCCACCTCTGGAAGACCCTGGGCCGCGTGCCCGACCCCATGCTGCGCGACCTGTACCTGAAGCAGATGGCCGGCGATTTCCGGATCGACGAGGCCACGCTTCGCCGTCACGTCGGCAGCGTGGCGACCGCGACGGCCGGCGGCAGGCCCGCCGTGGCCGGCCAGGAGGCCACGTCCCCGGACGCCGCACCCGAGGCGCTCGAGCTCGTGGGCGCGCTCCTCGACGACCCGCAGCTCGCGGGCCGGCGGGGCCGCGAGATCGAGGAGCTCGTGCTGGGCAACGAGGGGCTCGATGGATTGCTGCGGATGCTCCTCGCGTCCCCGCCGGGCGAGGTGGTCGACCGGCTGAGGGAGACCTTGACAACGCCGGATGCGGGACCTTACAAACGGTGGGCTCTAGAGAGGCTCGTGCGACCCGTGTACACGACTCCCGAGCAGGCGGAGGAGGCCTTGAACGACTGCCTGAGGCGCATAGAGGGGCGCGCGCTCGAGAGCCGCTCCAGGGAGATCGACCGGGAGATGCTCGAGGCCGTGAGGGCCGGGGACACGGCCAGGCGCGACGCCCTTCTCAAGGAGAAGACGCAGCTCAGGCGAAGGACCGCGCAGGGTTGAGAGGCATGGGGCGGAAGTCACCCAAGATGGCTCCGGGAGACGGGATGATGAAGGGTTCCTCGGAGACCCCTTCGCGGAAGGAGGCCCCGGAGCCCGTGCCGCCCTCTCCCAGATCGCGCATCCTCGAGGAGCTCGTCGGCGTGGGCAAGGCCCGGGGCTGGCTCACCTACCAGGAGATCCACAGGAGGATGCCTCCCGGGTACATGACCCCCGACGAGATCGACGATCTCTTCGTGAGCCTGTCCAGCAGCGGCATCGACGTGGTGGAGGCGCCGCCCGCGCCCGCCTCGAAGAAGGACAAGGCCAAGTCCCGCCAGGCCGAGGCGGAGGAGGAGGCGGCCCAGGCCGTGGGGCCCACGAAGTCCAACGACCCAATCCGTCTCTACATGAGGAAGATGGGCAGCGTCTCGCTGCTCGACCGCGAGGGCGGGGGGCGCATAGCGAGGCGCATCGAGGACGGCGAGAAGAAGATCTTCACGACCATACTCAACTGTCCGGTCACGGTGCAGGAGATCATCGAGATCGGCGAGAGCATAGGCAGCGGCAAGATCCGCGCTAGGGACGTGGTCAAGAACCTCGAGGATGGCGACGAGGATCCGGAGGGCGACGAGGAGCTGGACAGGAAGGTCGTCCTCCTGATCGCGCGCATCCGGAAGGACTACCAGGAGCTGAGCAGCCTGCGCGGCGCCCTGAGGAACGGCAAGCGGCTCACCGACCGCAGGCGCAAGGCCATCGAGAAGAGGCACGAGCACCTCGAGAGCGTGGTCATCGACCGCCTCCACGACCTGAACCTCGACAAGAAGACCGTGGACTCGGTCGGCGACAAGCTGAAGAGGATGGTCGCGCGGGTGAGGGAGGCGGAGGCCGAGGTCGAGGGCAGCGAGCGGGCCCTAGGCATGAACATGCGCGAGATGCGCAGGACCATCCGCGAGATGGGCTCGTCGAGGGCCGCCGAGAGGAAGATCTCGGCGAAGCTCGGCGTGCGGCTCCGCGATCTCCTGGCGGCCGAGCACACGATCAAGAACGCGCAGCGCAAGGTCCACCGGATCGAGCAGGAGGCCCGGATCCCGGTCGAGGAGCTGGTGCGGACGTGCGGGGATCTCAGGGACGGCGAGAAGAGGTCGTCCCGGGCCAAGGCCGAGCTCATCGAGGCCAACCTGAGGCTGGTCGTGTCGATCGCGAAGAAGTACACGAACCGGGGGCTCCAGTTCCTGGACCTGATCCAGGAGGGGCACATCGGCC
>CAZGVR010000133.1:7539-9139 GCA_964528945.1 uncultured Myxococcales bacterium | reverse complement strand
TCTGGGCGCAGCGCGTTCCTGACCGCGACACCCAGGCGTACGCGCGCACGCTCGAGGCCGCCGGCTTCACCGTGGTCCAGGCCGCGGACGGCCAGGGGGCGATCTCGGCGCTCGAGAGGGAGGAGTTCGGCGTGGTGCTGTCGGACATCGCCATGCCCGGCATGAGCGGGCTGCAGCTTCTCAGGTCCGTGAGGGAGCGCGATCTCGACGTGCCGGTGCTGCTGGTGACCGGCAACCCCAGCCTGGAGTCCGCGGTGGAGGCGGTGGATCACGGGGCGCTCCAGTACATGACCAAGCCCGTGAACACCGAGAGGCTGGTCGCAGCGGTGGAGAGGGCGGCCAAGCTGGGGCGGGTGGCAAGACTGAAGCGCGAGGCGTCGATGCTCGGCCCGGACCAGAAGCCGTTCGGGGACAGGGCCTCAATGGAAGGTAGCCTCGCAAGAGGCATCGAGACACTGTGGATGGCCTACCAGCCCATCGTGGACTTCAAGGCGGGGCGCGTGGTCGCGTTCGAAGCACTGGTGCGGACCTGCGAGCCCACGCTGCCGCACCCGGGGGCGCTGTTCACGGTCGCGGAGCGGCTGGGCCGAGTGCACGAGGTCGGCCGCACCATCAGGGCGAGCATCGGAAGGACGCTCCTCGGGCACCCGGAGCCGGCCGACATCTACGTGAACCTCCACCCGAAGGACTTCACGGACGAGACGCTCTTCTCCGAGGACTCGCCGCTCGCCCCGTTCGCGCGCAGGATAGTGCTCGAGGTGACCGAGCGGGCCGCGCTCGACGAGAGCGCGGGAATCGCGGCCAGGGTGGCCAGGTTCAGGAGCCTGGGATACCGCATCGCGATCGACGATCTCGGCGCGGGATACGCGGGGCTGACGTACTTCGCCCAGCTCACGCCGGACGTGGTCAAGATCGACATGTCGCTGATCCGGGACATCCACAAGGAAGCGGTCAAGCAGAAGCTCGTGGGATCGCTGACCACGCTGTGCAGAGACCTGGGCATGATAGTGGTCGCCGAGGGGATCGAGACCGCCGAGGAGCGCGACGCCGTGCTCGAGCTGGGGTGCGACCTTCTTCAGGGGTACCTGCTCGCCAAGCCCGGCAGGCCGTTCCCGGAGGTGGCGTGGTGAGATCGTTTGACAGCAGCAGCACCTCTCGCTATCTACTGGTAACCATCCTGGTCGAAGCCACGATGCCGGAGCAGGAATGACCACCGTCGAAACCGACGTCCTCGACATCGCCGAGGCCGCGGCCTTCCTCAAGGTACACGAGCAGACCGTGCGCAAGCTCGCGCGCCGAGGGGCGATCCCGTGCTTCAAGGTGGGCAGGGACTGGCGGTTCCGCAGGGAGGCGATCCTGCGATGGTCGGATGAGCAGAGGCAGGGCGGCCATGGAGGGCGCTCGGTGCTCGTGGTGGACGACGAGGAGCTGGTGTGCAAGGCGCTGGCCAGTGCCCTGAAGCGGCTCGGATGCCGGGCGCGGCACGCCACCAGCGGGGCGCGCGGCCTCGAGCTGGTCGCTGAGGAGCCGCCCGACCTCGTGCTGCTGGACCTCAAGATGCCCGGCATGAACGGCCCGCAGTTCCTCGAGGAGCTTCGCA